>JBKPEN010000159.1:0-11181 GCA_046728425.1 Thermoproteota archaeon | reverse complement strand
GGGCCGGTGGAACAATTGAGCCCAAATGCGTCGATGTTCATGTTGCTCACAGTGGTATAAGCTGCTTGAACGTTAGTTCCAAGCAGCATTTTGCCATACTGATCTAACGTAACGTTTGCGATTATCGGCACTTTTTTTGCTACTTTTTCTATCGCCATATGGCATGCCTCGATTGCCAGCTTGACCTCTAGTATATCCTGACTTGTCTCTATCAATAGAGTGTCGACCCCTCCTAGAATGAGCCCTTCAGCCTGTAGCATAAAGGCCTGTCGTATCTCATGAAGAGGCATTTCTCCAAGCGTAGGGTCATTAGAGCTTGGCAAATATCCACTTGGGCCCATAGAGCCGATTATATATCGCGGTTTGCCATCATCCTTGAACTCATTGCATACCTCTCTTGCAAGTTCGGCTGCTTTCTTGTTATATTCAACTGTTTTGTTGCCGTACCCATACTCTGCAAGCTTGAACCTATTAGAGCCAAATGTGTTAGTCTCAATACAATCGGCCCCGGCCTTTAGGTATCCTCGATGAATTTGTTTTATCCACTCTGGTCGGGATAAATTCAGACCATCATTAAATCCATCTTTGCCATCTGGAAAATCTTCCTTTTTGGGATTGAGACGCTGTATTTCAGTTCCCATAGCACCATCGAATAGCAATACCCTCTTTTTTGCTGCCTCAAGGAATGACTCTTGCAAGTATTGTAAACTTTTCTAGGATTTGATGGAGTTTAAAATCTTTTGCAAAGTGACACGCTATTGATACCATCATCTTCTTCTCTTTCATAGTACTGATTCTATAAATGAATACTGAAACCGTCGGAGCAAAAATATCCCTTTATAAGGAGAGACTATTGTACAAAGCCATCCAATAAGAGAATCGAGGTAGAGGCAGCGAAAAGAAAATGTGCTGTCGTTCCAATTGGAAAACCCTTCGAGTGTTTTGTACCTAACTGGCTGATTACACGGAGAAGCTAGAAGAAGAGAAAATCGATAAGGGTGGCACAGCAGCAAATGGCTATTGACGAAAAGAAAATTACAATCCATATATGCCAGATCCATTACTTTGGTCTATTATGGTATGACGCGAGACATTGTGCGCGGGAAAGGCACAGTGTCCTTGATATCTTCGACGTTTGTTATCCATCGCATCAAGCGCTCAATGCCAAGCCCAAAGCCGCCGTGTGGTACAGAGCCATAATTTCTTAGATCAAGATACCAATCATAGGCTGCAGGATCAAGCCCCTCTTTTCTGATGCGCTCAGTAATTGAAATAATATTATCTTCCCTTAGACCACCGCTTGTTATCTCGCCAAAGCCCCTTGGTGCTAGCATATCTGCAGTCAGCCCGCTACCCCCATGGTATGGGTTCTCCTTTACATAGAATGGCTTGATTGTAAGTGGATAACCTACCACAAATATAGGCTTGTTCACACTCTGAGTTAGCTCTCGTTCAGATTCAATATTAAGATCATCGCCAAGCTGTATCTCCCTCTTGCTGCCATCTTCCTGAGTAATCATCAACCCTTTTGACTTGATGATTTCAATTGCCTTTTCATACGACAGGCGCTCAAATGGCGGCTCGATTTTTTTCAGTTCGACAATATCACGTCCTAGATACGCTAGTTCCTCAGCCCTCTCCCTGGTCGTGTTCTGGATTATGTACGAAACAAGCTGTTCTTGTACTTTCAAGAGGTCCTCAAGAGTAACCCATGGCGCCTCAGCCTCGAGGTGAGAAAACTCTGCAAGATGTCTGACAGTTCGAGATCTTTCTGCACGAAAGGAAGGAGTAAGGCTCCATACAGGCCCGAGTGAAAAAATCATGGCCTCCAAATATAATTGCGCGCTCTGCGACAGATAAGCTTCTTCATCGAAATATTTTACTTTGAAGAGTGTCGAGCCCCCTTCGACTGCGCCTTTGACAATGATTGGTGCAGTCACTTCCATCCAACCGTTTTCCAAAAGCCAACGCCGGCTATAATCAAGTACTGTTGCCCTTATTTTCGCCATCGCAACCATCTTGCGCATGCGCATTGCTAGATGCCGCTTGTCAAGTAACAATTCTTCGCTTTGATACTCGCCTATTGGGTAATCAGTTCTGGCAATGTTGTATATCTTCAGGCTCTTTCCCTTTATCTCGTAGCCTCCCTCCGGAGCCCTTGCATCTTGGCTTACAATGCCTGTCACTTCAATTGAAGATTCTATAGTAAGACTGGCTGCCTTTTCAATAGGGAAGATGCATTGGATTACGCCCCCTCTGTCATCCCGTACAAGCACAAATGCATTCTCTTTTTGCTTCCTTAATCGGTATACCCAACCTCTAATCATGACTTCCTTGCCGACATACTCTGGCGACTTGATCTCAACGGTCCTAACGGACATTGAGAGTTAGGTTTCTTGTCTAATTCTTAAGTTTATACTAAAAAGCAGACAGAGGCAGTAAAAATACATACAGACTCCTCCGTCTGAACCTGCTCATTCCTGTCTGCAATCCCGAGTACGCAATGAGCATAAGTTAAGGACAATCTCTTATCAAAAGATACACAGCTTTGGAAAGCGAAGAACTGTCATCTGTTCAAATTCCGCCCCGCTCAGTATAATTCTTTTTGTGTTCGATGTAGTTACCATCTTTTTTAGACCAAAAATATTCAAGCAGTACCAATCAAGTTTCCTTGATATAACAAAAGGTCTTACTCAACAATACACGTAAATTACATATAGATTAGTAAATTCTATATAATTCCTATAATACTAAATAAAAAATTCACATGTATCAATTCAACAACCATTCTTACTTCTATAGAGCTTGTCTTCTTATTATACTATGATTATAAGCACTGCTTATGTAAAGAGGCTTCTACAAGTTAGAGCTGGTTATGGCATTAATAATGATGGCGTCATCTTCGGCAGTATACACAAAAGGAGAAGATGCAGGTCCGGAAATTGCACGACCCTTACAAGACCTCAAAAAATGCAAGTACTGTGACTATGAGCATTGGGATGAGTTCGATTTAAAGTTTCATGAGGAAATGCACGAAGAGTATTGTGAAGAGAAGAGAGCAAAAAATAGCAAAAACGTAAGAATACCAAATGATGCCCATTAGGAGATCCAATCTAAGAGATCAGATTACTCACAAAGAAGCTTCTCGCTGCTAACAAATTCAGCATTAGGGACTAATGGTCAGTGTATAACTAGTTAGTTTTGGTAAATCTCAGACACGAGTCCGTATCACTCTATATGTTTCAGTAATCAATCAAGCACTTCTATTTTTCTTGCACCAATTTGATCAACCACATAAAAGTCGTTAGTTATTTGAATAATATCTCCTGGAGATATGTTGGTATGAGTTCTTTTCTCTCTTAGCGGAATTCCAAATGGTCTTCCTTCATTTTCCTTAAACTTTAGCCAAACTCTGCCTGCATTCAGAATATTCTTAAACTCACATTCCCAGACTAATTCGTAGATAGTATCTAGTGCCTGCCTACTGATTTTATGGGCTTTTAGGACAGTTTCAATAGTATCAGGCTCCCTGCAAAAGTATACTCTTACTTTCATTACAACAAGACCTTACCTGGAGCGACATACAATCTATTATAGATGCAAGCATTTCTTTTAGAATCACAACTCATAATGAAATGACTAAATCAGAGACCGATAACAATAAAAAAATTGTAAGATCAGGAGCCAGATTCTTTACTTATGCCTGGCACAGTGTTTGTCTGCTTTCCTTGTACGTCCATACCATGAACTTCATCTTTATGCTTCTTCAATTCCTGGTCGGAAGAAAAAGTTGGTTCATCTGGACAATCGAGGCATTTAAAAATCTCACCTAAGTTGTTTGGAGTATATGGTGGCTGGGCAGTACTACTAGTAGATCCCGTTGGTCCCGTTGATGTAGATGTCATATAGTTACCTATGAAGGCATCGGATATATTGATTCTATGGTAGCATATTAAAAGAAAAAGACAAAATGATAATCCTTTCGTATATGCTTATTTATTCCAGTACTTCTCTAGCTTAGAGATCTGCTACGTTGCGAGAAAACAACCATACTGCGTCATCTGCAAATATTTTATCTAGAGGACTGTACTATTAAAAAACATCCTATGCCAAAGACAGTGAGATCGTGGGTTCAAATCCCAGTCCATTTTTATCTGCTATAGAACTACGTGGCAATGCGTTAACGACGAAACAGGAGAACTACAAAGAGGTGGCACGAATAATGTAATATTGCCACATAGGGCACGCTTGACACGATTCCGCCTCCTCTTCCTGTTACTCACTGTTGCTACCACTCAACAGCAGGAGTAGGAATAGGAGCAGAAGCTAATCCTAGGTCTCTTCAAAAATTACGGTCAAAATTTGACTTTCATTCCTCTTTATGGGTCTTTTGATTTTCTATTGGCCGACTCCTCAAAATATGCCTCCTAGTATTTCGCCACCTTCAGTGCCGCCCGTCGTAGCATTACAGGCTGCTGCTGCTGTGGTCATATTGGTAGCATTACTGGCGGCTGCTGCTGTGGTCATATTACTAACTTGTAGAACGCCAGCACCACCTAATGCGTTATCGGCCAATTCCAAGTGCAGCATCGCACCTTGGGTGTCATTGTTCTGCAATGCCGTGCGTACTGCTTCTATATGCATTCTTATCTGTGATAACGAGTCGTTTCCTCCTTCTCCTGCTCCCCCGGCAGCAGTGGTATTTCCACCTTGTGTTGTTGCGCCCCCTGTGGTTCCACCTCCAGCGCCGCTGTCTGTGGTTGTGCCACCGCCACCCCCACCGCCTGTTGTCATATCTTGTTGTTGTGCTATTGCAGGCTGGTAGCTGCTACTAATGAAGGATGGTCCTAACAGCAATAGTGCTGTAGTTACTATGCCTCCTACCGTAGGGATAGCAGCTTTTGCTTTGGTTCTATCTTTGCCGTGATTTATTATATTATTTGAATTCATTACAGCCGTTGAAATAATAAGTATGAAACTTAACTGTTTCTGTGTGATCAGAATAGTAGTGTGTAATTAATAGTAAGTTTGGTTACCGAGATAAGATATGGTCCATAAATAACTCAAAAATTCACGAGGACTGAACAATTATCATCTGCTTAGCTGCAACAAAAGCAAAGAGGGGGTGCCCCGATTGTTGTATATCAATTCAGGTCAAAAATTGTCTTACACAAGCATAAATGTGAGAAAAGAAATGTTGATATCATGACAGAAAAGATGCAGGCGATGGTTCTCACAAAGCTTGCACCGATAGAAATCCGCCCCCTCAAACTTATGTCAATAGAGAAGCCAACAATAAAAGAGAGGGATGGACTTTTTCTGGAGATAGAGGCATGCGGCGTATGCCGGTCGAATCTGCATCTTATCGAAGGTGACTGGAAAAAGTATGGCGCTCCTTCAAGCCTGCCAATAGTACCAGGCCACGAAGTTGTGGGCATTATTAAAAAGATAGGAGATCACGTAAAAAAAGTCAAACCAGGTGACAGGGTTGGCATCCAGCCACTTTTTAGCTCCTGCCTGCAATGCGAGTATTGTATGTCAGGCAGAGAGAACCTATGTGAAAATGCTGAGATAACCGGTGAAACTGTACAGGGAGGCTATGCTGAATATATCTTTGCATTGGAAGAATTTGTGACTCCAATCCCAGACAACTTTGACTCAGCGCATGCCGCACCACTTTTCTGCCCAGGATTAACCGCTTACAAGGCAGTCAAGGCAAGTGAGCCTGCAGCAGGCAAGACAGTTGGCATCTTTGGAATAGGCGGCGTAGGCCACTTGGCCATACAAATAGCCAAGATTCACGGCGCAAGGGTCGTAGCTGTATCAAGAGCTAGAAAACATATCGACTTGTCAAAAAAGCTGGGTGCAGACAATGCCGTTGTCTATCAAGATCTGGATGAACAGTTCTTGAAGAATCTGAAAGGTGATGAGGGTCTGCTTGACAGTGCAATTGTCCTTGCACCATCTGACAAGGTGATAGATGCTGCCATTAAATCAGTCAAGAAAGGAGGCAATGTTGTTCTAGGCGTGCGTGGCAATGTAGCTGACTTTCCTACATTTGAAGAAAAAATAGTAAAGGGAAGCAATATAGGCACTAGAAAAGACATGGCGGATTTAGTCAAAATGGCAAGTAGCTGGGGCTTGCAAGTCATCATAGAAATGCATAGACTGGCAGAGGCTAATGAGGTACTAAATAGGCTCAAAAAGTCCGAGGTAGAGGCTAGGGCAGTACTCATCCCATAGATGTTGCTGTGTATCTAAAAACTGACGAGACTTCTTCCCGTCTCTACACATGTTCTTTGAACTGATTTTGTTTTGGGTCTACAATCTTATTTTGTTTCTTATGTATCACTTGTTCTAACCACAGCATTGTTGCCCAATGCTTTCTTACTCTTCTTCTGAGCATAGGGTACCTCCTCAAAGCCCAATAGTATGCTTCCTTTGCTAGCTTGTCAGCTTCCTTATTCTCGTCACGCTTCACCCATTCAAATCTTATACTCTCAGTTGGAAACTTTGACCGTAGCATGATAGCTATATCATACATAGGACTCATTCTTGCAGCCCTTGGACTGTAGTCTTTGCTCTTCAGCTTTCTCATTATCAATTGACAATCTCCTCTCAGGAGAATTTCATAATCATGAATACCATCATTAGCATAGCCATTTTCTATCAGCCATTCCATAGCCTTTATCGCGCTACCATATTCAGCAGTATTACTATTAGATTGAGAAGAAAATGGCTTAACTGAATTAACTAATCCATACTCTCTATACGACACTTTAGCATTCTTATTTTTCACTACAAAACCATAGCATGGTATACCTGCGGGATTTGCGGGTTCACACAAACCATCAAAATTAACAAATAGCATGTTCTTTGCTGTCATTATTCATCATTGTCTCCTAAGCATATCCTCCCCTCTATCGTAAATCTCCCTACTCAATGATGTATCATGCATATATATACACTCAATTTAAATACAAACTTGCAAAAGCGGATCCATTAGTGGTGGTATCAATCGAATATAGAGCGGTAGACATTATTATTAGTCTATGAACTTATGCGACATTTTTCAAGCTTTAGTTGTCATAAAGTGACACTTAGTTTAGGTTTATTAGTCCTATATCTTGATAATGATTAAACTAATCTTGCATAAATATTTCCAACATACATCCGATTGCCGTTTTCAGAATTAGGTATCAATTTAGGTTTGGTAATAGAAACAACGAAGCCATTCTCCTCCAGTTTGTATTTTAGATCCTTGTATCCATAATGATATTCTATTTGGATATAACTGAATGATCTAATAATATCTCTGCTAGTCGAAAGAATGGATTCATATTCACAACCTTCACAATCCATTTTTAAAACATTCTGCATTGATTCTCCGTTTTGAAGGTTATTTTGCTTGAAAATATCCTCTAACGTTAGCGTTGGAACTTTGAATCCGTGACTGGAATTCTTTACGCTACTACCAACCCAATTCTTGTCAGACTGATTAATAGTAATAAAGCCTTGATTAGCTGCGCAACCTGCTAACAGCAAAGTAATTTTATCTGAAAGATTATTTGATTCGACATTTTTCTTTGCCATTTCATAGTTTCCTGGAAAGGGTTCTAACCCAATCACCTTTTTTGCTCCCCTTAGGGCAAAATAGATCGATGAATCTGCTATGTTTGCTCCAATATCGATAACTGTCTTTCCAGCAACAGGTAGATTTTCATAGACATTATCCAAAAAGACTGTTGCGGCTTCGCTATTAGTTATGCTACCATATAGTGTTACTTTAGAAGTGTTATTCGCGTAGGGTACAGGTAAAAAAGTTGCCTTATTTTCTCTTATATCATATTCAACGTCCTTTTGGTGGTTTTTTGTTGTTGAGAGAAAATTTGTTAAAGACATTATTTCAATATGATCATATAGCATAGCATGGTAGCCATTTCTTAGAACCACCTCTATAGGATATTTTCCCCTCCGTATGCATGTGACAATGCTAAAGTAGTTGCGATATAATTTATGATATATAAAAAAAGCGCCTACTCTGTTTCTTAGAATAAAATTGATGTTACTCGTAATTTTTTCTAACATAGACAGATTTTTGTTACTTCTTTTAGATATGTCAAGCAATCAAATTACAATAATGCATGTCAACTATATTTAATTTTAATTTTATACGGAAATACTTTTTTCATTTGAAGAAAATACCACCCGGCAAAACCTCCACTTCTCCTAAAATGAGTGTCATGGTGGAACCCCAGCTAAGAGTCAAAAAGTGTTCATTTGAAAAAGGACCTATGTTTTTAGAAAAACGGTGATTATATCACCTTTCTTGTGCACCATGTTACGGTTCTGTTCAATGATCTTCATGTTTGCCCTGTCAACTAAGGTCTTGAAAGTCTCAGCCGTCATTTTTGCCCTGAATCCTCTCTTTTCTTCGTTGTAATTGACATATTCGTCTCCAGCGTGGTGGATGATACCAATGCCACCTCTTTTCAATACTCTGGCAAAATTTTTTATGTATCGCTCAATGTCTGAGGGATTGATATGCACAAACACATCATAAGACCACACATGATCAACAGTACTAGAGGGAATAAAGTTGATATTGTCAGACTCGATAAGCTTGTATTCAATGTTTGTTTTGTCACTGAATCGCTGCTTGCATATCTGTAGACACTTTGGTGCAATGTCAGCTATTATCAGTTGGTTCGCCAGTGGCTGCAGGTATTGCGTCCACCTTCCTGCCCCAGGCCCGATCTCCAAGATTACCGAATTTGGTTTGATGTAACGAAGCATCATTTGATCAAGCAAATTCTTTTTCCATGTCGTGTCATCGATTTCGTGTCTACCGGCTTCCAAAGTGCCCCATTCTTCACCCATTTGGGACCAATCTTTGTTATTCCACATATGGCGGTTTATTTCTACAGTGTGTGATGGCAAATCCACAACACGGCCTTTTCTCTCAGCTAGTTTATCACTTATTCTGAGGCGAAATTCTCTTTGTATTATCCTCCACATGGTCAATTATTGTATATATTCCATATATAGGTAATTAATATCTAGAGCTGCCCTCTAACTCACGATAAATTCAACTATTTATTAAAATATTTATTTTATTATCGCCACTTCTTCTCATCTAAGTACGCAAGTAATTGAGCTACACATCGAGAAAGCTAACGATAGAGAGTACGACGTTGTTATTTGAGTCTAAAGAAATGAGCTGCTACTTATTGTTGCTGGAGATTAAATCTTCCAATGAAAGATAGAACATGGTTTTTGGTAGTTCTATATATTTTACAAGAAGACTCCCTTTGCATTTCAGATAAAATCATAAAATAGACATGACTGCAGAGCAATTTGATTGGGAGCAATTATCAAACAATATTGCGTTTATATTTTTAATGCACGGTCGATAATTTGGCAAATGCGGATCACGGTTTTTGAGGCGGTACCAGGTAATATCCCTGCCATGTCTACAATGTCTGAATTTGTCAGAATTTCCAGCTTCAAAAACAGTATATATGATAGAACCACTGTGACAACCATTCCAATAATATAATTCAGTCCCAAAAAGTTCATCGTGAATGCTATGCCTGTAGGTATGACCATAATTAAACCCAAATCTTTCCAAAAAATTTGAAAGTTCATCCTCCTTGCAATAATGATCGAAATTGCAAATCCAGCAAGGTCTCCAATAGTATAACTTAGCGCTGCCCCTGTATTGCCATATACTTGAATAAGCAGAAAGTAGAGTATAGTTCGCGGAACATTTGTCGCAAGACCTATTGTTAGCACTTGTTTATAGCGGCCATACGCATAAACAAGCACACTAATCCCAGTTGCTACTGTTGCTGGAAGCAGAGAGGACAAAAGAATTTGCATAGGAAACGATGCAGCAACGTAACTCTGACCAATCAATTGCATAATCTCTTGTGAGTAAAAAATGAGTGATGTGGAAAAAGGGACTGCTATCACCAAGCTTAATCTGATCACCCTCCACGCGAATCTCTTGCGTCCGTCCTGCATAGAGCTTAGAACAGGAAATGTAATGGTAAGCAATGTGAATGCCACAAGTGTTATTCCGGTTGCAAGAGTCAGAGCTATAAAGTATATGCCGGCCTGTTGAGAACCTTGAACCCCAAATACTATAAGAGTGCCTAGTTGATAACCTATTGCTGTAACCAATGCAGGAACCCAGTTTGCGGTGCTGGATGAAAGAATATTTTTTGCAGTTTGATTAAATGAATCCACCGCTGATTCTTTAGCTGACTTGAGCTTTAGATTTAGAGTTATGCCCAATAGAGCTGATGAGATTACAAAGCCTATAGCATACCCAATAGTTACTCCAGCGGCACCCCAACCTAGTATCAACAGCGTTACTGCAGATATGATCCTAACAATCGAACTGACAATGATTAAGATAAGCAAGACTTTTGTTTTAAGTGTCGAAACGACTACCGATCGAAATAAGGGAAAAAGAATAGAACTGGCCAATAGTACTATCAATACTACTAGCAAACTAGAATCAGTATGCAAATATTGATACATCCAGTCTCTGAAGACAAGAATTATTACGGTACAAGCCAAGATACCACCTGAAACTAGAATAATCGATACCTTGACATACCTTTTGGCTTCAGATATATTCTCCTCTGAGAAACTTCGTCCAAGAAAACGTGGGATCCCATTTGGAATGCCAAAAGCAGCGATGACTGCCAATATTGTAGAAAAAGAAACTATGCTAGAAGAGATTCCAATTATTTCTGGCGAAACAATTTTAGATATAATTAGCCAGAATGCATAGCCTGAGATCCCCGCGACAATATTTTCTACGTAAAGGTATACCGCACCTTTTCCTATAGATCGTATAGGCCAATTCGTCAAGGATCTATATCACAATTGAATAACTGCCCAATTAATGTTCATGTTATTTCTAATCTTCAAGAGGATAGCCAACAAGAATGACAGTACATTTACGACTGAAAGTGCTAATGGCTACGTTGCTGTAGCGAGTTTATTTCATATTCTATCATACACGTCCGCTATACATGCGGTGTTTCTCTAAAGAAATCAAAGATGTATATAGAAATTTACTTAAAATGAGAATAATAAAAACTGTATCAAACGCTTATTAGGCTGAATTTCCTTTCAAAGTCGAAAGCATAGGACATTATATTATGG
>JBKPEN010000068.1:0-7994 GCA_046728425.1 Thermoproteota archaeon | reverse complement strand
AAAGTAGTCTATCTAACAGATGAAGACATTGAAGATCTCCTCAAGTAAGAAAGACATCCTAAGCATCGCAGATCTGAGCACAAGTGAGATCGATAGGATCCTGATGCTTGCAGGCAAGCTTAAGCGTGAGCAAAAGAAAGGCAAATCTCGGCCATTTTTGCGCGGAAAAACGCTTGGAATGATTTTCCAAAAACCGTCGACTAGAACTAGAGTCAGTTTTGAAGTTGGAATGTATCAGCTAGGCGGA
This sequence comes from Thermoproteota archaeon, assembly GCA_046728425.1. Classification (GTDB taxonomy): domain Archaea; phylum Thermoproteota; class Nitrososphaeria; order Nitrososphaerales; family Nitrososphaeraceae; genus Nitrososphaera. The sequence goes on along the minus strand of JBKPEN010000068.1, from coordinate 7,747 downwards.
GATGCAATTTACCTTGGCGCAAACGACATCCAGCTGTCGCGAGGTGAAACGATCGAAGATACTGCCAAAACGCTTTCACTGTATTTGGATTGCATTATGGCACGAGTCTATAATCACAAAGATATCCAGACCTTTGCTAGACATGCGTCAGTGCCAGTAATAAATGGGCTTTCAGACTCATTTCACCCATGTCAGGTTCTGGCCGATCTTATGACAATACGGGAGCGTAAGAAAAAACTGAAAGGGCTACAACTTGCTTGGCTTGGAGATGGGGACAATGTATGCAATGACCTTATGCTTGGCTGTGCTAAGACAGGCATAAGCATGACTGCCGCCTGCCCAAAGGGCTACGAACCTCTTGAAGCTATTATCAGGCTTGCCGATGCCGAAGCCAAAAAAACGGGCGTAGCTATTGTGGTAACTGAGGACCCATCTTTAGCAGTAAGAAACGCCGACATTATAGCCACTGATACTTTTATCTCGATCGGCAAGGAGGGTGAGCGAACAATGAGGGAAGCGACATTTCTTCCGAACTATCAAGTCAATACCGACATTATGAAGCTTGCGAAAGAGGATGCAATATTTATGCACTGCTTGCCAGCTAGGCGCGGCATGGAAGTAACCCGCGATGTTATTGACGGCAAATGGTCCGTGGTATGGCAGGAAGCTGAAAATAGACTCCATACACAAAAGGCACTTCTCTGCGTCCTCATGAAAGCAGCGTTGTAGTCATTGCTTGGCAGAAGCTCTTTTGCGCATGCTGTACCAAAAGCCAATGCCTGCGATTAATATTGCAATAACTATGAAGGTGACAACTGAGAACGCGGACGAGGCCTGCTCTGAAAACTTACTCCACGCTTCGCCAAGGTAATATCCAGCAAGCGTCAAGACAATGCACCACAAAACCGAGCCCGCAAACGTATATCCAACAAATTTTGCAAAATTCATCCGGGCTATGCCGGCAGGTATTGATATTATCTCGCGTACACCAGGTATCATTCTGCCAGTAAATACTGCAATTGGCCCATACTTTTCAAACCAGTTCTCGGCCTTTTCGATGTCATGTTCGCCTATCCTAACTCGTTTGCCAAAGCGGGCGATTGCCGCCCTTCCCACCTTCCCTGATATAAAATAGATCAGAACTGCGCCCGCAGTCGATCCAAGTGCACCTACGGTCGCCATGCTTATTGCATTTTCAAGTCCAAGCCCTCTGTTTTGGACTGTATATCCGACGAGCGGAAATATCACTTCGCTCGGAATGGGGGGAAATATCACTTCAAGAAAAGCTGCCGCAAAGACGGCGGGGTAGCCATACACTCCTATTAGGTCAGTTATTGCGCCGAGTATACCACTCAAAATTCCTGCTGATGCAAAAGCCGCAAGGATCACAATACCCATTGCTACCTCCTATTGGTATAGGGCATATATGTGGTGTATATATATAACAAAGAACTTCTTCTCCCCCTCTCCCTACAGTGCCTGCCTGGTTATAAACTGCCTCTTGTCTCTCTGATAATATTGACCTGCAAAAATCTATGCATTAGGCTAGTCCCAGATGGAGGCAGAGTGCAAAATCCGTATCAGAAGGGGTTAAGATATTGCCGCAGATGCGAGGTATATTTCAAATGCAACGATAGACACTGTATTTGCTGCGGGCTCCACCTTCGATTTACCCCAGTCCATCCGCTTTCAAAAGAAAAACTGCGGCCTTATAAAGGCGACTAAAAGTTGTCCTCCTTCTCCTGTATCTTCCTCTTCTCAGCTGCTGCAAATGCAGCTGCGCACTCGTCATCCCAACACCATTGTAATGATGATTCTATATCGTAGCTTGAATTATTATTCCTCGCTGACCCGTCCTGCAGCGGTATCATCATAGTCATCGCTTTTCTCTTCTCTAGTTTGTTAGACCTAGCGATTGCTCTTTAGTTTTCTGCTTGATCGATTATGATTAGTCTATTGCTGTTACTACTACTTGCCACTGCTCTGCTTCTTTTCTTATGCACAAAAAAAAGAGACCAGTCGTCCTTTCGTGTCTCTTTCAAGTTGCTGTTTAGATTGCTGTTTTAGCCGCTATTTGGGCATAGTTTGGGCTCGAGATTGATGCCTACTAAGAGTGATGCTTGAAGTTGTGCTGGAGTTACTTCTAGTTCCAGTGGTTGTTGTATATTAAAGACAGATATTGTGATCACCGGGGCTCTTCTCAAACAAGTGGCCCCGGTTCTTTTTTCTTCTTCTGATTCTACAGCACTGGTATTCCAACAGGTATAGCTATATTGGTGGGGTTAAGGTCGCTAGGGTCAAGGTCGGCAGCGTCGTCTCCAAACATCCAGGTCTCATCTTGATTTACTGTCTTTTCTTCATTCTGGTTTATTTCCTCACCATTGTGCGCATCTTGTTCGTTCGCCTTCTGAGTATCGCTAGAGCTAGAATCAGATCTCGAATATTTTCCATTAACATATGCTGACTCAGAACTTGACTCTCCTCCTAAGTCCTTGCCATTAACTATTCTTTGAGCAACATCTTGGTCATCAACTTGACTTTTAATTTCGATATTAGTGTTAGTTCCGTAGCTGTGCTCTGACCGATCTACAACTTCCTGACCTAATTCTTGGTCGTTTTCCCGATCTATGGGTTGTTGTCGTTCTAGATTGTTAGTGTCTTCTTCTTCTTTTACTTGCTCCGTAATGCCTGCTCTCTCTAGGGTGTCATCCACTGTGTCGTCTATGTCTGGTAGCTGTCCGTATGCTATCTGTGTTGGTACCGCTCCAGATATAATAGCGCTGCCCACAAGGGCAAATATTGCGACGATGAGAGCCGCTGTTCCTGTAACTTTTGTTGTCATTGGGGTATAAACACTCATAGTTTATCCATTATAAGGGATTCTGTGAAAACTTATCCCTATTTTAGCAAGAACACGAACTTATTACCTATTTAGGGGATCTTATTCAAGAGACACATACAAGAGACAGATGCAAGTACGCTTTATTAAGAAAAGAAGAAAGAGAAAGATGATTGTATACCCCGTTATTCTTCTTCTTCTTTTTTACTGGAAGCTCCTTCGACATTTGTTTGAGCTATTGCAGCGTTGTGTCTACACTCTTGGAATCGTCTCGATAACAGCTTTCAAATGTCTCCAAACTTCCGTTACCTGACAACCACTTTAGACACACTTTCACTTCAGATTGACCCAGGTCGTATCATGACCCCCCAAAAACTTGGATAGACAGGTGAGTGATTTCATGACATGAAGCATTTGTTGGTAACTGTAGCAGGCTTTGAGCATTACATGTTTGATGGATGCAGCCGAATTGCTTTGCATAACGTATTCTAATATTGGCATTCTTTTGGTTCATGCTTTCGACCAGGAATTTGCGAAAGTCTTCTCGTCCTTCTTCTTCCTCATAGGTCAGCAGTGTCACGCTCTACTCCTTACAAAAGCAACAAAAGTTGGAAAATGCGCCATTCGATAGAAGTAAAAACATTCTAGGTAAGCTGTTCGCAATAGGCATCTAGCAAATAGTGAATGCAAGGGAGCCTTTGTTCTAGAAAGTAAATGTAACTGATGATGAAAGATAATGATCCTTCGCCAAATAATAAGACGACTTCAAGCTAATTGCCAGGCGCATGGAAGTGAAATTAAAATAATGGCATAATTTCAAAGATTCTGAGTATGGCAAAGGTAATGGTAGGAAAAGCTTCAGATATTGGTCAAGGCAAGATGGCGCATCTTACGGCAGGAGGGAAGGAGATACTGATAGCAAACGTAGGAGGTCAGTACTATGCAACAGGCAACATCTGCAGTCACGCTGGTGCAGAGCTTCATGAAGGCGAACTGAACGGAAAAGAGCTAACATGTCCATGGCATCGAGCCAGGTGGGACGTCACCACGGGCGACCTCATTTGGTTCCCACAAAAACTGCGGGATCTTGGCAATTATAAGGTGACAATTGAAAATGATACAATGTATGTAGAGGTATAGCCCGAATTTACAATTTTTTTCTTGCACTGTGATGGCAAGTTTAACTTGCGGCTTTCAATAACTCATCTTGAGAAGCACACGATCTCTCTTAAATCGCTATTATTATTACCTCCCTAACCTCAGCAGAAAACAAGACAACTCCTTATTATGCTATAACTTACGTGGGCTTAATCACATAGCTCTATATAATATTTGATTGATATTATACAGCCTGATTGACAAAGCTCTGTAGTTTGGCGTTTGCACCGATATTGCTTCCTATACTCTTTATCTCGTTTAAGATGTCACATGTTATATCGTTAATCAAACTAGTATCCTTACCTTACCATACTTGCAAATTTTCCGGATAAACACGCGTACTGATAATATCTATGCACTTTTATTATGCACAAAAATTGGCTAGAATTGTGCCTGCCCAAATTTAGGCTCATGCTGAGCTTAAAACTTACTTTTTATTAGAGGGTGAAAAACAAGTGATATAGAGTTGGAACTAGGCGACTTCCTATCATCCCTACCACAGTTAGTGCTCAGCGGGGAGAGGGTTTCACTTTCTGATAGTGTCATCAGAAAGATATTGATTTTTGCCAAATTAAAAAAGAGTGACATATTTTGCCATCTTGGATGCGGCGAAGGTAACGCCGTAGCGATTGCAGCCAAAGAATTTGGTGCCAAAAAATCTGTCGGTATAGAGATTGACAAATCTTTAGCTGACAAGGCTGTTAAGAACATCGCTGGCATCAAAAATGCTTACATCATAAACGCAGACATACGCAAGGCCGACATTTCTGACGCAACAATTTTGCTCTTCTGGTTCAGTGACTCAGACTTTGTCGACGCTCTAACAAAACGATTTAGCAAAGAGTTGAAGGATGGTTCAAGAGTAATAACTATATGGGCTCCACTCGGTATGACGCTTCCAGACAAAGTAGAGTTCCCATTCTTTGTTAATAAAAAACCATTTAGACGTGCAAAGTCTATACAGCAGCAGATAAGGTCGATATATGGGACCGATTGCATAGACTTTACTGCATCATGGCTCCTTGCACAAAAATATATTGAGGCGCTTGAAGTCACACCGAATGAGTATAGGCGGTTTGTAAACATATTGCAGAGCATGGTGATATGGATAAACGCTTGGAACATGAATGTTGCGTGTGAAGATGAAGTTCCACCGCCAGTACAGACATACATTGGAATACTCAAAACATTCTTCAACATAGATATGTCTAGCATGATAAAACGCTAGTTGATATGGTTATCTACAAAGCGACCGCATGCTTGAGCATTCTTCGTCGTTGTTGTCTTCGTCGACTATTGCTACTGCCGTCGTCGTAGCTGCAGCTTGTCCTTTTATTCTTCTAATTCTTCAAGGGTATATAATACTGCTAGTTGCGACTGCAGCCATTCTAAAGCTTCAAGCTCAGCAATCAACCTATCTATCTCTTGTATGTCTTTGCTGTTCTTCAATTGTTCCTCCTTTTGTGATAATATCTTCAACTTTTTCTAGGTCTTCAGCAGCCGACCTAATAGCGTCTATCTTTATCTGCAAGGTTTTGTTTAATTCTGGCTTATCCCGCAGGAGCTATTCTAAATATCTTACCACTTGTGCCATGTGTCAATATGTATAGATAACCATCAGGTCCAACCTCAATATCTGTAATGGCTCTAAATCCTGTACCAAATATTACACTATCCAGTTCATCTACAGTATCTGCGACTTTGTCATCAAGCGGTGCTTCAAGGAGTACACTCGTTCTATCTTGATTTAGATCAAAATGATATAACCTGCCATTGTTTATATCTGCTACAAACATGTCATTTGCATACTCCTCCCCTAACGCTGTGGAATTTAGGAATTTGATCGCTGTAACACCCACAGGGTCTTGCCATTCAAATTCTGGGTCTCTGTATACACCTGTTCCGCCAAAGTCCACTAGATCTTCTTCAGGGTCAGCTTCCTCATTCTCTGGTGCTGAAGCAAGCCCTTGTATAGACGCCCAACCGCTGTTAAACCCCGGCAGCACAAGGTTAATCTCATCACCATAGTCTGGCCCGTTTTCTGTATCCCATATGTAACCTGTAACGGGGTCAAAGGCCATGCCAAAGCCGCTTCGTAAACCATAGGAATAATAGTAGGGTAACATTCCGATATTTTCTCTTTCTTCCTCATCATTCTCCTCCTCATCATTTGCTTGCTCAACAAGCACAGGATTTGGTAATGGATTGCCCTCAACGTCAACTGCAAGTATGCCGCCTGTTCCATCCGGTGGTGGACCATCATCATAATTGAGAGCCTGGGTCCTGTGGTGGTCCAGATCACCTATCATAAGATATATGGTGATATCACCTTGATTTTGACTAACTAACACCGGACCTCCGTTGTAACGAGGACCTGGCCTTGCTGGAAGGTCTAACAAAAGCTTGGGATTTATGAGCTTGGCTGAGCCGGAGTCGGGATCCTCCACCAGCTGATATCTATAAAGTCGATTGCCAGCTGGCACTACTCCTTGGGCATCGCTGCCAGTCTGTCCATCTCCAGACTCAGTGAAGTACAGAAAGACGTAACTAGTAGTTTCATTTAGCTTGGCAACAGCCATCCCCAGAAGTCCCCTTTCGTTAGTTCCATTATCATTTGCAACAGGAACTTCAATTAGTGGTTCTTCTTGAACTTCTCCGTCAATTATCCTCCGTACTGTGCCATTATCCTTCTCGAGCACCAGAATATCATTAGGACCCAGAAAGGTCATAGCAGTTGGTCTATTCAACCCTGTAACAACGGTTTCTATTGCAAGATTTGGCTCGTTTATCGCAGGTGGAAGATCATCTTCTGGTATTCGTGGGCGAACTCGACCTTCAGTCTGACCAGCAGTAGTCTGACCTGCGGCAGCAGTTAGAGTTAGAGATAAAATTAACAATGGAGTAATAAGTAAAAATAGTACTGCACATGAGAGAAGTGGTATTATTGTTGGAGACATGCGGATTACAATTCTAACCAACGACCCTCACACTCTAGTTTGCTAAATACTTAGTTGATATGCAGGTCTATAACAATGATCTATTCTTAAAATTATAACTTTTTTTATGAGAAACCCAAGTGGTCCAATTATTTCCGGCATTAATTTAAATATATAGTAGCTACGATCCGAGAAATTGATTGAAATTCATCAAGTTCTGATGACCTGTTGTTAATGCTGATTTTCTTGCTTTGCTATATCACTCATATCATTTGTCTCGATGGCCAAAGCGATTTTACTCCTCTCCATGAGGAAAGATTATTCATCGTAATAGGATTTGTACGAATCTATATATGGAACAGCGTCATGAGATTATTTCACTAGACAAAATCGGCCTAAAGTTTTCAGATTATTAAGTACCATGTTCTCCTCTATAATATATAATAATCAGAAATTCGCTACAAGTTAAGCATTGGAAAGAAAGCGAACGACAACAATACTTTTTTTGCTGCTATAGCGTTTTTTGCTGCTATAGCGGTTAGTCTAGGCCCATTCCAAGTTTTGCCAGACTCTTCTCCTCCAACCATCTCTGACGCTAACTTGAGAATTGAAAAGGTGATTACAGGTCTTGAGACCCCTACGAGTATGGCATTTTTGGATAGTGATGACATCATTATAACACAAAAGTATGATGGTATAGTACGTCTGGTATCAAACGGTGTTCTCCAACCGCAGCCAATTCTTCAAGTACCAGTTTTAAACAATAGCGAACGAGGGTTGCTTGGAGTTGCTATCGCAAACACAACCAGCGACA
>JBKPEN010000199.1:0-9646 GCA_046728425.1 Thermoproteota archaeon | reverse complement strand
GTGGCATTCATGGGTGCTCTGGCATATGTAGTCAGAGTATACGCCAGAATGGTCGAACTTGGTGCAGAAACGCCAGCCAAGAACCCATACGTGGCCGAAATGTACAAGCTAGCTCTTGAAGGAAAGCTGTACAGCAGGTCTATCCCGTAAGGCTAGCATGGGCAGAGCATATTTGTACACACCATATGCCTTAAGGCAGAACTAATGATACAGTAGGAGCAGTTGCAGTCTGTTAGAAGAAGAAGAAGAAGGATTTAACAGATCCTTCATAACTCTTCTTCTGTCTACCGTGTTCCTAGGCTTTGATCTTAGTCTGCAGCCACAGCACGGACACCACAATCCCTCCCACTTAATAAATACCTCACATATTGCGCACCTTTTCTGTCCAGCGGAATATCTTCTTCTAGAACCGTCAGTCGACGTCGGAGCCTTGTGCCGTTTGCAAATACCTTTACATCCCATCAGATATACATCACTCGTCTTCTAAACTAGCCAACAATAGAAGGGAACTATAACGATATATTTTAGACTAAGCTCAGCAGTGAAGAATACTGTTCAACATGTATTATAATTTATTTTATTGTTATTGTATTGAAATTCAAGATACTGAAAATCAGATCAGAAGGGCAGAGCAGTAGTAGCACTACTAAGCAACTTTATGTTAAAGATCTTATGATAATCAGGATCTGATTTAACCGTTGGCATCGAGTTGCCTTGACTTTCGTAAGACGCGCATTGTATTACACCTAAACGTGGATGATTTGCTGTTTCCCGATGCAAAATCCTGTAGAAATCCATTTGCAATGCAAAATGTCAATGGATAAGGTATTGTTATAAATTTAATAAAATTGAATCTACTTTATTATACTCATCTGAAGAAGTAGTGAGTTCCTTATGATCGAAGGAATAAAAATAAATCTGAGAACTCTTGAGAATTCGGACGCTTATTCTATTTACAAGAATGCAAAGGATAGAGAAGTTAGCAAGTATACTCATCTTCCATACCCTTATAGACTAAAGTATGCGCGGGATTTCGTCAGGATGTGTCAAGAACATTATAAAAAGAAAACAGACTATGAGCTAGGAATAGAATCCAAGAAAACCGGCGAGATAATTGGTATGATTAGCTTAATGCATGTAAATAATAGCCATAGAAGTGCAGAAGTAGGGTATTGGCTAGGAAATCAATATTGGAGAAGAGGAATTACAAAAGAGGCTCTAACTCTTATTCTCGATTTTGGCTTTAATACTCTAGAATTAGTTAAGATTTATGCTAAGGTCCTACATCCCAATTTACCCTCGATCAGACTATTGCAGAGTGCTAGTTTTAGATACGAAGGCAGAATTAGGAAGAGTGTTTTGAGGGAGGGAAGTTGGTTTGATGAATTGATATTTGCTTTAGTAGATGAGGATTTCAGAGAGAACTATTGATACTATAGCTTTCGGGTTACTTGCTTGCCAAAGTACGCCTAAGATGACCGCTTTGATTCATTATAGACTTCAAATGCAAATCTTCTACTCTTCTCGAAAAAACTTCTTAAGATTCCGCGACAAAGGAGAACTTTCAAAACATATAGATAGATTGCATCTGAGGAGCGGTCTTCTTGAATGAGATCTCGTCAGTGGTAAAAATGTTTAGTTGGTCATATAGTCATATCACCGTATCGTGATCATCATATCATTTCTGGTAAAAAATAGCACAAAGCGTCGCATTGCTGTTTGAAATACTTTTAAGACAGATTTTACTAGTCGGTGCCAATGTCTGAAGATTATCAAGATGGTGAAAAAGACAATAACACCCATCAAACTAAGAAAAGTCGCAGCGTAACATTCAGGCTAGATTCAAAAGTAATAGATGAGCTTCAGGCAGAGGCAGACAACAAAGAGGTCTCTCTTAATGTGCTTGTCAACCAAGTGCTGAAAAGGTATGCAGAATGGGATAGATATGAAAACAAGATAGGCATGATGCCTGTCCCGAGAGTGATACTAACTAACTTAATAGACAAGGCTATATCTGTGGCAAAGAGCAGTGGGATAAAAGACATTGAAGTTTATCGAGATCAGATCATAAAGCAAGCAGCGCAATTAGCATTCACCCTCATGAAGGATTCTGTATTGTTTATGAAAAAACAATACAATCTATGGGTTGTACTTTCAGTTCTTGAGGAATATATGAAAGTCTCGGGAATCAGAGCTGACCACAAGCTGGAAGGTTCCAGAAAGCATGTTTTTATAATACAGCACGAGCTAGGTGAGAACTGGTCGCTATTTACAAAGGAGTTGCTAGAACTCATTTTTCATAAGCTAGCAAACGTAAACGCAGAAATCAATGTGACACCGAATACCACTGTGGCTGAAGTTGTGTTAAGATGACGATTGGAAGTTTATAAATAGTATATTACTGTAGTGCATTGCAGTGCAATCGTACTAGTTATTAGTATATGTGTACTCCTAAAACTAGAGTAATGAAAAAGGTGAGATATTGTCTTTGAGAATTAAAACAAAAGAATCAATGCCTCTTACAGGCGAGCAAATAGTGGCACGTTATTTCAGATGCATGGATAGTAAAGATCTTGATACTATGCTTGACCTTTTTGACTATGATGCTACGATATACGAACCATTCAGCAACGTAACTGGAGGACTAAGAGGGAGGTCGTCAATTGAGCCATTCCTCAAGGTAGCAATGATGGCCAACAGCAATCTACAGCGTACGATTAAGATTGAAAAAAAACCAAGCAAACCTAACAAGATAACAGCATTGGTAACGTATGAAAAGGGAGACAAGGTCAAGAGCAAGTTGACATTCGAATTTGAAGATGACGAGACCAGTGGAAAAAAGATTAAATCGTTGCACATTGAATTCCTATAAATCAAGATCCAATAGAAAGAACGCTTTTTGCTTAATTCTGTCAAAGATATAACATGAAGAAAATTGAGATTATAGTCCCAGACAGGCTATTCAATGACGTGAACAGAATAATAAAGGATACACATGCAGGTGGAATGACCTTCTCTAGGGTGGAAGGAAGAGGAAAAATAAAGGCAAAGCCCGTTGCCATTGACAGAGGAACTAGGCAGTTTACTCCAGAATTTGTCCCGAGGATAAAAATGGAAATTGTGGTAAAGGACGACCAAGTCGATAGTATCGTCAGTAAGATAACTGAGGAACTCGCAAATCCTGCTATTGGTGGTAAGATCTTTGTAGCCGATGTCGCGAAAGCTATTGATCTTGCTACAAAGGAGCAAGGAGAAAAAGCTCTACAATAGGGTGTGTATGTGCACATCCACCTTACGCTTCTTGAAACTGCTGTGGAACCACCATTCCTATCGTTTATGCAACATCTATAAATTTGTTCTAGAGATAATGGCGTCATGAAATCTGCACGAATTCATGCATATTAAGAACCACTGAAAGTAGAAGAGGTACCAAACCCGGGCATGCCGCATGGCGAAGAAGTTCTAGTCAGGATTGGCGGCACTGGGCTATGTCATAGTGATCTGCATATAATGCAAGGTGATTGGGCCAGCTCGATACCTGTTCAATTGCCAAAGACCTTAGGACATGAGGTAGCTGGCTGGGTCGAGGAAGTTGGCGAGTCCGTACCCTCTGCTTCATATGCTGGCGGATTAACCAAAGGAGACTTGGTTGCCATATTTGGCGGTTGGGGCTGCGGAGCTTGTGTTCAGTGCAAAAGCGATAATGAGCAACTTTGCAATTATGCCAGGTATCCAGGAGTGACAGATGACAGATGACGGTGGTTATTCTGAATATATGATAGTTCCAATATATCGCTATTTGGTAAAGGTTGATAAGGCATCGGGTCTCACGCCTGTAGATCTTGCACCGCTAACAGATGCGGGTCTGACACCATATAGGGCCATAAGGAAGGTTAGGCATCTTTTAGGTCCAAGTAGGACCATTGCAGTAATTGGATTGGGCGGTCTTGGATTCTATGGAATGCAGTATGCCAAAATCTTAGGTCAAGGAAGCATAGTGATAGGTATAGACCGCAACGAAAAAAGAGTGCAGGATATTGGTAATGCTAAATTAGTGGACCATGCCTTAAGCATATCGTCTCATGCTCCAGATATTCAAGTACAGGTAACAAAGATTACGGGAAAAGGAGTTGATGTTGTTATAGATTGTGTTGGCGCTGAAAACACAACAAGGGACGCCTTTAGAATTCTAAACAAAGGTGGTGCCCTTGTAGTGGTGGGTATGTTTGGAAATGAGGTCAAGATCCCTTGGTTCCAGCCATAGTCAACGAGTACCAAGTGCAATTTTCACTCTGGGGCAATTACAACGAACTTTGTGAAGTCATAGAACTTGCAAAGCAAGGAAAGATATCACATAGCATAGAGAAATTCTCTCTTACTGAAATAAACAAGGTTGCAGATATGCTAAGAAATGGTGAAATAAAGGGTAGAGCAGTGATCGTTCCAAAATAGATATAGCAGAAGAATAAAAAATCAGAGAGAAAAGAGTGGCTGTAAAGAGGCTTACTTTACATCCACCCTTGTTGCTTCGCTCTCGCTCTCTGTTGGATTTTTCTTTGGTAGATCAAGTCTTAGAATTCCGTTTTCTACTTTGGCAGAAACCTTTGATGGAATTATTTCCTCTGGCAATGGCACATTGCGATAGAATGACCTGTAGAGTCTTTCGCTGTATACATATCTTTTCCTTTTTTCTTCACCTTTTTCGGAATGCTTGCCCGAGATTTCTACAGAGTACTTGGTCGCCTTAACACTGACGTTTTCCTTTTCAATTCCAGGAACCTCTAACTGCAGCTCAAACATGTCTCCTCTGTCTACCAATTCAAAAGGCGCCATCCTCATGTCCCTGGCTTCAAACAACGAAGGGGGTTCCCATTCCATTGGAAAAGACCAAGGCCGCATCATCATTCTTTCCATTTCTCTTCTAAAGGAGTCAAACATGTTGTCAAGCTGTCTTGACGGCACCATAGCCTTTTTTTCTTGCTCTTCACGCTTCCTTTCGCTTGAGGAACTCATAGAAATAATTGAGGGCGACATTATTTGAAGGCTTTGACAGCAGTGCATTGCAGTGGAACCTGAACAGTTATGTGTGAGTGTGAATACGGCAATTTCTTGATGACTATTATGACCAGTGGCGACCAGAGCATAACCAACAAAGCTGCGCTGCCTGGATCTGCACAGAATAAATTGGCAGTAATATTTTGCGCCAAGAATTGTGAAAAGACGATAGCCTATGCAATTTCATCAGCTAAGAAAAGCTATTTCTTTCGGCAAGGTAGTGGTATAACAATTGTCATCGATGGATTTTCAACTGATAATACGAGAGAAGTTGCAAAAGAAGCAGGAGCCAGCTTAGTAATACAGCAACCGAGCAGTAAGTTTCCGGGAAAAGGGATGGCAATGAAGGCGGGTTTGGAGGCCGCAATCAAAGCGGAAGTTGACGCCATCATCTTTTTGGACGCAGATATCAAAAATCTTACACCTGAATGGATTGATCTGCTATCCGAGCCAGTCTTGAGCAGAGGTTACGATATGGCAAGAGGCTATTATCAGAGGCATCCTAGAGATGCTGCAGTAACGAAGCTAGTAGCCAAGCCAATGCTTTCTGTATTTTTTCCAGAGCTAACGACTGTAGAACAGCCCCTTAGTGGAGAGGTATGTGCAAGTACAAAAGCATGGAAGGCTTTACTCAACAAAACAGAGAGGCCGCCAGATGGCTGGGGTATTGATGTGTGGTTTTTGATCACAGCAGCAACCTCTGGTTTCAAGATAGACGAAGTTTTTCTTGGTAAGAAGGATCATTCTTCGTTCAATGAATATAAAGAAGATGTTGGAGTCCTCTCAAAGATGGCAGAGCAAGTTTTGTTTACTATATTAAAACAAGCCGTAGAACACGGTAGGTTTGACCAGTATCAGTATGTGGATACCTGATCTGCTGGCATTGCTTAACGTTGAGCCAATAGCTGAAATCCCCGAACAGTAAGACTCCTTTTTTACTATGCTCAAAAACTGCTAATTATGTCAGAAACTTTCCTAATCTTTGCGCCATACACCTTCTTCATATAATCTAGCCCTGATACGTGATCATTTTCTGTGAATGCCTCAACACCATCCTCTGGTACAATGATATCAAGGCCTCTGACAAAGGCATCATAAGCTGTATGCCTATTGCATATGTGAGTGTGCATTCCAGTAATAACAACGGTATCTGCACCTTTGCCATTGTATAATCCTTTTAGAGCCTTATCTAAGCCTGTCCCATCAAAGGCACTATATGTACGCTTTGGAATAATATAGTCTGACTCTTGAGGCTTCAACTCCTCTATGACTTTAGATCCTTCAGTGCCTTTCATGGCATGAGGGCCCCACAATTTCATCTCATAAGTATCAACCATGAGATGTTCATCACTGCAGTAGAATACTGGAATCTCCTTCTTCCGGGCAAAGTCAAGGAGCAGTTTTATGTTTGGAATTATTCTTTTTGCCCTTTCGCATTTCAGTTTGCCATAGACAAAATCGTTTAACATATCTAGGACTAAAATTGCATATCTCTTCTCCTTATAATCATTATAAGGTCCGGATTGATACCTTGCCTGCTCTGCCATGGCAAGTTTTCCCTACAAACTCTGATGTGTTCTTCAATAATAAGCATTATATAAAAAAATCGTTCACTTATCATCCTTTAGTCAGAAATTCTCTTGTTATTGCTTCTAGCTTGTCACTAAATACAACTGGAAATTTTTCGGCGGTTATTATATCAAGTCTTTTGTATTCATCTGGCAGTATTTTCATTTGGTCTTGATGGTATTTTTGAATATCATCGAGTGAGGGCAACAACAAACCCTGCTCCAGTTTGCCATTTTCTAAGTATTTTGTTAGTAGAGGAACAGAATGATCTGGACTTTGTTCGTCTTCCAAAGCAACAAGGTCAGTTTTAATAAGACCATCTTGCTCGCTTATGCGATGTACCTGCTTTGGTCCAGGGTATGTCTTCTTACCGGGGCTTGTCTTTAATTTATAGAGTACTTTGTTTTGTTTTTTCTTTTCCAATGTTGGTATCCTTATGGCAACCAATTTGTAAACACCATTCATCGCAGGATCATCTCGTGAAGTTGTAAGTTCGGTTCCAACACCAAAGAGATCGATTGAAGCATTTCTTTTTGCCAGATCGCTTATGATATACTCATTCAAATCTCCACTTGCCATAATGATCATATCTTTGTAACCTCCGTTATCAAGAATCTCCCTTGTTTTGATGCTGAGCTTATGCAAGTTTCCACTATCAAGTCTTATCCCTTTAGCATGTATGCCATGCTTTACTATTTTCTTGACAGCAGCCAACGTATCGTAAGTGTCGACAAGCAGCAATCCATCTGGAAATACTTTGGTGAATTCCACAAATGCATCAACTTCACTTTCAAAATTCATGATAAAAGAGTGGGCCATTGTGCCAAAAGCTGGTATTCCAAGTTTAGAACTTGCGAGCGTATTAGACGTTCCTATGCAGCCGCCAATATAGCTTGCCCTAGCAGCCAAGATTGCAGCTTGAGGGCCATGGGCACGCCTAGAGCCAAACTCGATGATCTTTTTACCTTTTGCGGCATTTGTAATGCGTGACGCCTTCGTTGCAATCAGGCTCTCAAAATTAATAATCGATAACAGAAAGGTTTCGACTATTTGGGATTCGATGATTGGAGCTTCGATCCTTAATATAGGCTCATTTGGAAACAAGACTGTTCCCTCTGGAACCGCCCACATATCTCCAGTGAATCTGAAATGCTTAAGATAGTCAAAAAAATCTTCACCAACATAACTAAAGGTTTCATTTGATCTAAGGTATCGAATTTGTTCGTCAGTAAACCTCATGTTAAGAAGATAATGTATTGCTTGTTCTAGACCAGCAGCAACCATGTATGACCTATTCCTTGGAAGCCTTCTGACAAATGCCTCAAAAACGCCTAACCGGTCGGCTTGTTTTGATTTGAAGTAAGCCGCCGCCATTGTAAGCTCGTAGAGGTCAGTGGCAAGCGCAATATCATTTTTGGACAAAAGCAAATCTTCTATCTTTTCCATTTCTTGCAGTTCATCCATCTCGTGCTCGCTCTCTCCACTCCTCCTACAAAGATAAGATGCAGAGCCTATTTAATGAATCAGGTTTATAGTGATTCCTTTAATTTGAGGAGGGATCCTTTAGAGCTATCATAAAAGTGTCATGAGAGGGTTGATATGTGTTTATTTACACCTACAACGTATTATAATTCTACAAGGTGAACCGTATCGGAGGAGCAGTCTTTAGGCCAAAAGATCTGACAAAGGGTCGCAGAAGAATCATAGAAAACGCATTGAATGATATCAATCCAGATATCAAAGATGGAGTAATGAACCTCCTCAGCTCATGGGAAGGTGCAGCATCTGAGCAGAAACTAAAAGACATGGTTGGTCAAGAAAGTGCGGGGCTGCTTCTTGACAGGATAGAGAAGAAAACTAAGTAAGATAAGCGATGAAGAATATGCATATACATTTCTGTGTATTGCACAGTCTGCGATTCCATTGACATTATTTAGAAGCTGTTACAGCCAAATGAGCCCAGGACAGCAAGAATCCACATTAAAAAGACAAAATAAAGAATGCTTTGTTGGTTTACACTTTTTTATGTTTTATAGGACACGTTGAACTTTCTTTCGTAATATCACTGTCGACCGACCGAAGAGTTATCAGTTTCGCTCTGTTTCCATTACGCAAAATCTCCAACTAATAATGTCTGCGTAAACCCGATTCTGTCGATCCTTCTAATTCTCCAAATGGTGGAATTCAGTTCTTTCAGCATGTTACATTTTATCTTAACTACTATATCATATGGACTGCCATATACTTGATCAACTTGTACTACTCCCTTGGTGTTTTTCAACAAATTGAAAATTTTTTCTTCAAAACCAGGCTCGCACTTTACTAGAATATATGCTGACTCTTTGAAACCAGAAGCCGGTTCAATTTCCCGATCCAAATAGACGTATTCTCCTCCTATCTATCTACAGGTGCTGAGCAAAAGTATGGCAAACTATACGACTGGCGTTACTTCCAAGCACAAGCCGTTTAAATGTCTCCAACCCTCTTGAAGTCATGGCTATCATGTTTGCAGATACCCTACTATATTACTTGTTTCATGCAAGCAAAAACAGCATGTGATGAAAGTGGAGGGAGGTTGCCAATCACATATCATTTCCTGTTCATTGTACTTTTCTGAACACTAATAAAATGTCGCTCATACACACCACAATCTCTACACCATAAGCCATTTACTTTACCACAACTACGGGACATGGGGCATAGGTAACCACGCCTGAGGCTACACTTCCAAGTAGCATCTTGCCAATGCCTGATCGTCCTCTTGTTCCTATTACAATGAGGTCTGCCTTCTTTTCATCTGCATAATTTACTAATGCTGCTACGACAGACATTGGGGAATCTATCACATCAGTTTTGATGGGAACCCTTCTCTGTTCAGCAGTTCTGATTATTTCAGTAAACCACTTTTTTGCCTCAGCCCGGGCCTCTTCGATCTTTTTCTTTATTGGATCGGGGTAGGACAGTCGATAAATGCCCAGCAATTGAAGGTTCTGGTCAAGGTTTACTACATGCACCACAGCAA
>JBKPEN010000115.1:0-29337 GCA_046728425.1 Thermoproteota archaeon | reverse complement strand
GCAGAATAGAGGCCATCAAGATCAGATTCATGTGAGAAGATTATTACCTTCATCTCATTCAAGCAGCTCCTGCTCTAACATGTCTGTCAATGCACTTGTCTTTTCAAATATCTCTTATTATTTTGTGCTCAGTATTATTATATTTTGTCAGGTTGGAGCTTAGAGATTGGCCTTTTGGGCGTCTTATTATTATTAGATTTTCTCTATAACTAGGCGACGGGCTATAAGATCCTTAGGTCGTGATAAATGTTCATAGAAATCAATCAACTACGTAAGGCAAAGGCTGCTAAAGAATGTGACTATCGTTGTAGCCTATTATTACAATTTCTATATAGAAAGCGAAAAGGCTAAAACTTGTATAAATTAAATCCGCTAAGAATAAATTTTGCAAATACATCCGCATTAAAGCTGTAAAAAACTAACCATATGATGACAAAGGGGGAAACAAACTCTATGACAAGAATCAGTAATTATCAACGTAACATATGTTGACAATCAATATATCTTATACTGGCTTCAATCTTTCAATGCCAATAGCACAAAGCAAACGCAAGTTAATTGCTGCTACTGCGCTATTTATAGCCGTTGGGGCACTGACGGGAGCAATAGCTACAGGAGGAGCAGCAACAATATCTTTTGCACAAACGGATACCACAACCGGAGGAGGTGGTGGCGGCGGAGCAACCACAGGCGGGGGTGGTGGCGGAGGACAAGAACGTATAGTCCGCCAAGGAACAGTAACTTCGATGCAAGACCCGCTGCCGGGCCATGAAGAACATCAAGCGGCAATTATTTTGCCATTAAGACAAGATGGTTCTGTCTACAGCGGAGTAATTACCTATACAGCTAGTGCGCCAGTAGAGGTAGTCGTTCCCCTGGTCCAAACTCTCAATGCATCTGACCGAGCCATGCTAAATGCTACAGAAGAGGAGGAGGGGGCAATCCTTACATCACCACTTGACAACCAAACTAGTATAGCAATCACTGTGATTACGCCACCATATGGCGATACACCAGTTCCATCAGCATCAATTCCATTTACAGGCAATGCACTTTGGCTTCACACATTAGACGGAACGCCATTTGTTGCATCATATGCTGTAAGTGCTCAAGTTGTACCGGCACAGATGGAGAATAACATAAGCAATGCCACACTAGCAACAGCTGCTACAGAGGGTGCTGCTGCTGAAGAAGACGGGGGCGATGCTGACGAAGCCGCTGATGCTGACGGCGGAGGAGATACTGAAGAAGCCGCTGATGCTGACGAAGGCGGAACCACAGCTGACGAAGGCGGAACCACAGGCGGAGCAGCATAGAACAAACTGTAACTAACTGATGAAACAGATAGGGAGGCTGTATAACTCTCCTTTTCCCTTTTTCTTTGTGCAGCTTTTTTGTCTTTGTTTATGTATAATCAATCTACGAATCATTAAGTAAATAAATTATCAAAAACTGCAAAACATTCAAGTATATCGATAAATCTGATCAATCATTGAGATATCTCTTGAGCAGACTGGTTGCTCTGCTTATTCCCAGGTCAAGTAAGTAATTGCCTATCCTAGGCCCTCTATCGGTATTTAGGAACATCCTATACAATAAAGCAAAGAACTCTTTTGGCTCAATCCCGTTAGCCCGTGCAATAGAAAATATATTAGATTGAAGGTTTTTGGCATTATCTGAAGAATCTGGTAGGCCTGCAAATGGTCTAATTGATTCGATCAGTTCCTGCACCGCTTTCCTCTGCACATTGGAGAGCCGTATTTCAAACTTTTCATCGTTTGTCGTGGTGTTGTCATCTCCCCAGTTGGATGCCAACCTGATCTTGTTCATGATCCTTTCACTCTTTTTTTTCTCCTCCCTTACCATACCGTATTTGATGAGGCGGTTGAACACCTTCTCACTGCGGTCCCCATCATCGTCGGGAGGAAATATTGACGCCTGCTGTGCTATAAAGCGATATGGGATGTGTGTGTCAGGATGACTAGGTGGATTGAGCTTGTTGATGTATTCATAGATTCCCTTAATCTTAGTAAGCTTGGCCAAGTTGTCCTCATTTATTTTCCCAAAGTAAACGTCTTCATAATAGTCATACTCGTCCATAAGAGATGGTACGTCATCTAGCCCAATGTGTCGAGTGCCCGCAATGCGCTTGAATAGTAATAGTAATATCGATTCAGGGGTGCCATACCGCAACCACATTTGAGGCGTCAGTACATTGCCCGAGGATTTGCTTATCTTCTTACCGGCCTTGTCTAGGAACATCTCATATTTTACATGAAGTGGGTGGGGATAAACAAGTATTTCATCTGCAACCCAATCGTTAACCCGGACAGAGTCCATGATGTCCTTTCCGTATGCCTCAAAGCGTATGCCCAGAGCATGCCACCTTGCTGCAAATTCAACTTTCCATGCAAGCTTGCCCTCTCCCCTAGTTATGTCTGCCTCGCCCTTGTTGCCACAGCCCTTGATTGTTGTCTCTTTTCCTATCCTGCTCCCTCGGCATATATAAGCAACTTTTTTATCATTTGGCAGGTACTCTTGTGCCACTGCAGTATAGAGCCTTCCACAATTGCTACATATCGGAAAGTAAGGTAACACCTCAGTATACTTGTCCTGACCTACGAACTCGGTTATTTTTCGTCCAATCTTGGTGTTCTGCTTCAAGATTGTATCAATTTGTTGAACCAAAGTTCCCTGCTTGTACGCTTCACTGCCGCTCTGAAAGCGATACTTTATCCCTAGTTTGTCAAGACCATCCAAGAGGAGACTGCTCATGTGCATACCATAGGATAAGTGGCAGCTGCCAAAAGGGTCAGGGATGGTAGAGACTGGTTTTGCAATGTGATCCTGCAGCCAGTGTGGTAAACCTTCTGGTATTCTACGAAGACCATCCATGTCGTCTGAATAAGCCACTAGTTCAGACTTGAAGCCAAAATTCTGAAGGGCAAGAGCAATGCCGTAAGCTCTTATTGCGTCGGCCATGCTCCCAATGTGAGGAATGCCTGACGCACCAAGGCCACTCTCAACCCTTATTAGACCCAGGTTGCGACCAAGCTTTTGCTCCCTTTTGATTAAGGTATCTGCAACTTTATCTATCCATGTCCCCTTGCCGATTACGATCTGCTCTTCCATTTGTTACAGCTCCTTGGAAACATATGGACCGTCCTGTTGATAGCCAAACTTTTTATAATATTGCCTTGTGCCAACGGCGCTAATGATTGCGATCTTGTGAACTCCTAACTGATCTTTTGAAATGCGCTCAGCCTCCTTGAGCAGTTTCATGCCAAGTCCTTTATGCTGGTAGCTGTTTTCTCTATCGCTTCTACCAATGCTGATCGCCTGCCCGTAAATGTGGAGCTCACGTATCACTACGCTGTCATCAAGCTCAGCCCTATGCGTTCTTGCCCCCACCTGTCTCAGCCTCAAGAACCCAAGTATCGTATCTCCAGCTTTAGTTTCATGCGAAAGGAATATCTCGCGGCCTCCCGAAGCAGTGTAATCTATTCTTTTTAATATTACCTCGTCTTCCGAAGGATACCTTCTCTGTAGGCCGGTTTCCCTACACCTTATGCATTTGCATCTGTAGCCCTGTTGTCTTAACTTTTTAAAAACTATCTGCCTGAGGTTGCCATTCTTAGGGCCAGCTATGATGTCGTCTGACTCAATTTCGCGCTGGATCCGCATTATGCGTGCCCATTCTGGTACTACCTTTTTGGCCTCCACGATTACGTTTATTAGCTCATCCTCAGAGTATGCTTGATACTTGCCGCTTTTATGCATATTGAATAGACCTGTGTGCTCTAGCACGAGTGTAGGGTAAATCTTTAGCATGTCAGGCTTAAATGCATCATCTTCAAACAACCGCCTGAAATCTTCAATATCTTTTTTAGGCGAGCTTCCTGGCAATCCTGGCATCATATGAGCGACTATCTTGTATCCAGCGTCCCGGACGGTCTTGAATGCACAGATGACATCATCAAGCGTGTGTCCTCTGTTCACCAATCGGTAGACCTTATTATTAAGAGACTGAATGCCAATTTCTATCCTTGTTACTCCAAGCTCCAGCATAAGGTCAATGTGTGAATCCTTGCAATAGTCAGGCTTAGTTTCTACAGTGAACCCGACACACCTATTATCTGCAATCTCATTGGTAGCTATCGCTTGCTGTAGAGTAGGTGATCTTTTGCCATTTAGTGCATCATAGCAGGACTTGGCAAACTGTCTTTGGTAGCTTACAGGCATGAAGGGAAAGGTGCCGCCTACGATAACGATCTCTGTCTTGCCCGTGTCATGTCCTCGTGATCGTAGTTGCTCCATTTTCAAACGGACCTGCTGGTAAGGATCATAGCTAAATCTTTGAGCAACTCTTGTTGATGGCTCGGTACCAGTGTAACTAAGTGGGGTGTTGAACTCTATGCCTCCAGGACAATATATGCATCTACCGTGAGGACATGCATAGGGTTTGGGCATAACTGCAATTACTGCAACGCCTGACGCGGTCTTAGCAGGCTTAACCTTAAGCAACCTGCGGTAATGATCATCTCGCAAATAATGAATAATGTGCTCGTTCCTGGGTATTGTATCTAGATTATATTCCGATGCCGCCTGCCTGACGACTTTGAGAACCTGCTTTATTGACAATGAATTCTTACTATGCTCTATCTCATCTGCAATGGACTTGCAGGCCTGTTGATAGTTGTCATTCGCCTCTTCCCTTCCAGATGAAAGCAATTCTGGACAATCATCAAAGAACGAATATTAATTTTTGTTTATAGTGTTTCCCTTCTACCATCAATTCTAGCAATGACCTCGCCTCGACCTTTCTCTATCTTGCCCACAGCATTGCAGCGCATCTTATGCTTCTCAAAAACACCAATAATGTCATCTGTATTTGCCTTTGAACTAACTACGCAAAAACCTACCCCCATGTTAAATGTGCGATACATTTCCTTGCTCTCAATATTACCCTCAACTTGTATCTGCTTGAATATACCCGTCGGTAATGGAAGATTATTAAAGATATATCTCACCCTGGAATTTAGGCGAGGCAGTTTTGTAAACCCTCCGCCAGTAATATTTGCAAGGCCATGCAGCCTTATTCTTTTCTTCAAAATCTCAATTACAGGCCTTACGTAGATTCTAGTTGGGATCAATAATTCTTCGCCCACTGTCTGCACAAGATGATCAGCATTATCGTATACTGAATATTTTGAAAGCAAAACTTTGCGAGCAAGGGTGTAGCCATTAGAGTGAAGGCCGCTGCTTTCAACTCCCAAAATAATATCGCCTGGCTTGATCATGTCCCCAAGAATTGCCGTGCCCCTAACCACGCCCATTACCATTCCTGCTAGGTCGAAGGCATTTTCGCTATCACCTGATATTATATCTTGCAATACAGCCGTCTCGCCGCCGATTATAGCCATCTTGCTCTGCTGAGCACCTTTCACAAGACCCTTAGCTATCTCCTGCAAGAGCCATTCATTTGAATGACGTAGCGCAATGTAATCGATAAATGCGACCGGTTGTGCGCCAACACAAATTATATCATTTACGTTCATAGCTACACAGTCTATTCCAACTGTGTTGAATTTGTTCATCATCTGCGCAATAATCACTTTTGTTCCGACACCATCAGCATGGAGAGCAATAGTTTGATTGGCTAATTTAACAAGTCCAGCGTAGTGTCCAAAACCAGAAGTCACCTTTCCGACTGCAAGCGTCTTGTGAGTCATGGATATTAGCTCGCCTATCGATTTTTGTCCCCTTTGTATGCTATCTCTATCGACGCCTGAATCACGGTAAGTTATACCCTTAGTCAAGTGTAGCACTTGGTTGACTTGAGCTGTATAATAAGTAACTAATGTCCTTTGAAGTGTAATGAACTATAAGAACAAAAGATATCAACCTAATATAGGCATGCGTGTTTGCGTTACAATATTAGATTCTTCAAAATGATAACCTACTAACATAATATTACTTTATATAGAAATTTGGTGAACTAACCATTGTTACAATAAATGGATGCACGAAACATTGGTCTTCGCAACATTGAGGTTGCGGACACTAAAATATGCTCAATTGATGGCGAGAATGGCAAGCTCATCTACCGGGGCTATGACATTCTTGACCTTGTAAACCATTCAACTTATGAGGAGAGTGCTTATCTGCTCCTTTTTGGCGAGCTGCCTACTGCAGAGCAGCTAAAGGATTTTAATCGCAGGTTAATAGAAGCTCGTGGTCTACCGGAGCCTCTCATAAAGAACTTAAGGAACAGGCCTAAACGGGCGCAGCCAATGGACATCCTTCAGTCCTGTGTCTCGGAGCTAGCAGATTATGATTTGAATATTGAAGATGCTTCCAAGGAAGCTCATATAAGGCGTGCAATTATACTGATTGCTAAAATACCTGCTATTGTCTCCGCCTGGAACAGGATTAGAAGCGGTCATTATGTGCTTGATCCTCTTGAGAAAGTATCGCATGCTGCTAATTTTTTATACATGCTAACAGGAATCGAGCCTTCTACGGAAGAGGCAAAGGTAATGGACATTTGCCTCATTTTGCATGCAGAGCATAGCTTTAACGCTTCTACATTCGCTGCACGAGAGATAGCATCAACTAGGGCGCACATGTATGCTAGTATCGGAGGTGCTATAGGCGCACTTTCAGGCGAGCTGCATGGTGGCGCAAACGTACAAGTGATGAAAATGCTGCTTGAGATAGCCGATCCTGCCAATGTAGAAAGGTGGGTTGCAAACCGCCTACGATCGGGCGGCAGGATCATGGGTATGGGTCATGCAGTCTACAGGACGACTGACCCGCGGGCGGACATTCTTGCAAGGCTGTCAGCTCGAATCTGCCGTGAAAAGAACAATAAGTGGTATGATATTACCAGACGGATCGAGGAAGTTACAAAGAAATGGATGCTTGAAAATAAGCACCAGGGAATATATCCAAATGTTGATCTTTACAGTGCCTCAGTGTATTATAGCATGGGAATTCCCATAGATCTTAATACGCCTATCTTTGCAACATCTAGGATAGCAGGTTGGTCGGCCCACATCATCGAAGAAAAGTTTGCCGAAGCCGCACCTAAGCCTGCACTCTATCGCCCAAAAGCAGTCTATGTAGGCAAATACTGCGGCCCAATGGGATGTGAGTATACTCCCATCTCAAGCAGGAGAATGTAAGAACACTAGCTATATAGCCACCCATGATTGTGACCCCACCGACAATAAAACCAAGAAAAATATCGGATTAGGCGGGGAAAACAACTGGCGGTGACACCGTTAAATTATTAATCTTGTTACACAGAAAAACTCGTTAGCAGTACACCTTCTTTATTCTTCAGCGCAAGCATGTGGGTGTTTTTGTTTGCTGTAGCCGCCAGAGATCATGGTAAACAATAGGAAGGAAGGCATTGCTGTGTTTGCTCGAGGTAGGCTTTTCCACCACAGTATTACTATTGACTGATCCTTTCCCTTAGCCACTCTTTGGCTCTCCTCTCAACCATATGCCTTCTCAATATTATCATTGCCATCTCGTAAAATGTCAAACCATTCTTTTGCGATTGGAGGTCTATCCATTTCAATCCTTCCGCGAGCTCTGAGTCCTTCTCGGACATCACAATAAGATCGTCTATCATTTCCATGAATTGGTCGTCAACGCTATCTTTGCTCCCTAGCATTTCTTCTTTGTGCTCTACTAGAGTTGCGATTTTACATAGTGATTCAAGCAGTATTGACACTTTGAATATATTATATTGACAAAGTCGTAGCAAATCCTATTGAAAACTGGCTTTCTGGCATTCAAAGACTTAAAATACATCCTTCAGTTGATTTTACTTTAAAATGAATAGAATGTATCTTCTCCTATTGGTTAAGGAGGGTTTGTAAATTGAAGATAAAATTTGGATTTACGCAGGGGCTCAATGTTGCTCGCCTTGGACTAGATGAACAGCAGATCATGACAGCCGCACAGATAGCAGATAGATTAGGTTATGACTCTGTCTGGGCTATGGATCACTCCAACGTGCCCCAGTGGAAGAATGCGGTAGTCAATGATGCTTGGCTGTTGCTTGCCGCACTTGGAGCCGTCACCAGGAATGTCGAGCTTGGGGCATGCGTTACAGATGCAATCCGCAGGCACCCTTCTGCCATTGCGCTTTCAACCATAACACTTGACAGGATAACGCAAGGAAGGGGCATCCTTGGCATAGGAGCTGGTGAGGCCCAAAACGTCGTTGATTTTGGAATTGAGTTCAGCAAGCCTGTCACAAAATTCAAAGAGCAGCTTGAAGTCATCGAACTCCTATTCAACTCTGATCCAGAGCACCGTGTGAACTACAATGGCGAATACTATAAGCTCATAAATGCATGTCTACAGGCAAAGAGCATAAGAAATCCAAGGCCACCAGTTTATATTGCAGCTGGAGCTCCAAAGACACTACAGCTGTGTGCCGAATATGGCGATGGCTGGATCCCGATTGGCTACACACCAGAGCTGTTCACCTATCATGCCAACGTCATCAGGGATCAGGCAAAGAAGCATAACCGCGATCTAACTAATTTTCAATTTGCAAATGATGTTGATGTTTACTTCACAGATGATGGCGAAGAAGCATGGAACAAGATGAAAAATGCTGTCAAGGTGAGCCTATACAAACCCGAACTCCTCAAAGTGCATAACATACCGCAGGATTCTGACTTTGACTTCCGCAGGTACTTCACTGAATATGCAATGAATAAACCGGAGCTAATGGAGCAGATGAAGCGCGCCGCTCTGAAGATACCTGACAGCGTAGCCCGTAGTGCAATTGGTGTCGGCAAACCTGACGAGGTGATTGCAATGCTAGAGCGCTTTATCAAAGCCGGAACAAATCACTTTATCATTAGATTTTGGGGAGAGGGATACTTTAAGAATATCGAGATCTTTGGAGCCAAGGTTATTCCCTATTTCAGGGATGAGCACAGGAAGTGATATTATAATAATACTTATTTTCTTTTAGGTTGCCGAGAATTGTCAGTATTCCTGGTTTCATCTTTCATGCAGCAATATGTATGTGTATATATATAATATTATATGCGCTTTTGAATCATGGTTCTGAAAGAGGTTTGTGTATGCTTAAGTTACGATGTTCTTAAAATGAACTCTATAAAAATGAGTCAAGCGAGAGTGTTTTCTCTTTTTGATTCATGCCATGCCCTACTGCCTCGGCGTCAAATCCCATTTGAGATAAGGCCTCAGCAAATTCTCTGACAAACCCATGAAACGTATAGACTTTTTCGGGTCTGGACTGTTTAACCGCAGCCACCAGTTCATTGTAGTCGCAATGATCAGAAAGCGGCATGACATAGTCAAGGCCCATCATGTACCTGTAGCGACTGCCTATTGCCCAGCCAGTGAACCCGATAGTTACTGCACCATATGAGTTCTTCATCTCCTTTAAAAAGGCACACCTGGAAGACATAAGGGGGGCCACCATCACCCAAGGTCGATTTTTTGCAAGGAGACCCCGGTCCTCCGCCTGCGAATGGGTCATAAAGCTTTCTAGTCTTACCCCGAGCTTAGAGTAAACAGAGTTTATCTTGGCAACAGAGTCATGTATTATTGGGTCCCAATGACCGAACAGCTTTGTCAGAAGTTGGGCCTTACCAAGTGTATATCCCATCAATATAACAGGTACTCCAAGATCGTACATTTCAGAAATTATTTTATTTGTATTGTGTGTTACTTCAGATATTGGCGGGAAGACATATCGAGGCCGGCCAAAAGTTGACTCAATTATTAACGTCTTTGCATGCGGTACCTTCGCTGGCTTCATGAATGCACGCTCTCGCATTGACATGTCTCCTGTGTAGTAGATGTCCTCGCCTATCAAGAGGCCGCGCGATCCCAAGATGTGCCCTGCATCCACAAGCGTAAAGCCATCATACTGTTCAGCAGACTTGCCCATTTTGTAGCCCCTGGCCTGTGCAATTAGAACAGTCTCTTTTGATGCTAGCACAGTACTCTTATTTTTTTTTTCTATTCCACGCTTATGAAGGTGGTCAATGTGAGCATGAGATACGAAAGTAAAATGGCAATTGGCAGGATGTGAAGGGTCAAGCGCGATTACACTGTCTCTATGGTGTATCATTATGCCGGACTGGCCAAGACTTACTTTCGCCTTCATTAGAGCCCTAATGCTTAGAGGACATGAATATTTTAAGATTTAGCTGCTAGAAGAAAAGCCGAGTTCCTTAAGGCCTAGAACACCAGACTAGCGATGTTTAAGAATGGCTGCAGACAATTATAGAAAGCACTTGATCAACTTAGCAATGCTAATCTCTGGCAGGGGCAGCAACATGGATGCAATTTTAGCTGCAATAAGGTCAGGCAGGATAAGAAATGCCAAGCCATGCATTGTAATTTCAAATAAGATAGGGACCGAAGGACTTAAGATTGCTTCAGAAAAATACAGGGTACCTACCAAGGTGATACCAAGTGATGGCTTGAAGGGCTGGGACTATGACCAAAATATAGTTACCATGCTCACAGAGCATGGCGTCACTTCGCAGTCAGGGCTTGTGTGCCTTGCGGGTTTTATGAGGATAGTAAGCCCAGAGTTTGTAAGACGGTATAGAATGCGGATCATGAACATACACCCTGCGCTCCTGCCTGCGTTTCCGGGACTCCATGCACAGAAGCAGGCACTTGATTATGGTGTAAAAGTTAGCGGTTGCACAGTTCACTTTGTCGATGAAGACATCGACTCCGGGCCCGTGATACTTCAGAAGGCAGTGCCAGTAATAGAGGAGGATGATGAAGATAGTCTGTCAGCAAGAATACTTGAGCAGGAACATGAACTTTACCCAAAAGCTGTGGAACTCTTTTGCGAGGGAAGAATAAAGATACAGGGCCGTAGGGTTTCAACAATCTAGGTCATATGCCCATCTAATCGCCGCTTGAACATAGAAAAGCGCTCGCCTGCCTCCTTGAGCGCTGCAATAAGTGTCCTGTTGTCATCAATTATACTCACAAGCGCCTCAAGGCCGTACTCTGGGACTTGATCTTCAAGGTTATCGTTTTTTGCATGCATTACATACAAACTAGCACCTTATGCCTAAAAAATGATTCGGCCTTTTGTAAATATTATAATTGCTGCTACAACTGTGCTACCTATTTAAAGAAAGTAAGATATGCGTTGCTTGAGCCAATGTGTCTAAGGCTAATACCTCAGAGCCACTATTGGCGCGGTCGTCCGCGTTGCGCCAAAAAAAAAGAGTGTTATATATTGCTAATTTTGAACCCACATGTCTAGACGGCGTGTCCATTGTTACAAGACTAAAGGAACAATTGCTGAGCGAATTGCAATGAGTACGACAGCGCGATTCATTGCAACCTTATACTATTTTACTTGTATGCGGCTATGATGACTGCGCCGCCCATTAAGCCCCTATCAAACTGTACATATGAAAATTTTTCCCTCAGCATGTACTCAAGCTCCGAATTCTTGGGCCAGCGTACATAGGTACCGTAAAGTGTTTTGAATTTTAGCCCTGAATTACCTGCGGCCAAGTAAGCGAATATTTCAAGAAAATATTTTAAATATATAGAAACCATTCCTCTTAATACACGGTTATCTGGTTTGCCAAGGTCGATTATTACAAGCCGGCCGTCATTCTTTAATACCCTATGCATTTCTGCAATGGCTTGTTGAAGGTCTATTGAATCGCGAAGAGAATAGCCACAGAGCACAACATCAAATATGCCCTCACGGAAAGGCATGCATTCAAAAATACCAGAATATAGCGCTGCTTGCGAACCAAGCATGTAATTCTTGGCGTTGGCGAGCATCTCAAGCAGCGGGTCGTACATTACGACCGTTGCATCACCACCAGCTTCTGCAAGTGCCAAACGTGACATATTGCCGTACCCCGAGCCAGCATCAAGTATGATATTGCCCGGCCTAACGCGTCCTCTAATACCTTTTAGTCTGTACTTCTCATCTTTACCAAGCGAGATAACCCTGTTGACCTTATCATAAACTGGAATGACTGCACGCAATACCTCCATTACCTCAGTCCAGTAGTGATTTCCAAGACCAGACAAATAGCGTCACATTCTATGATTAAGCCATTATTATAGCTAGTTTAAGCCTCTCCTCTACTATTGTTTTCGCTCTGCCTCTTGGGTCTCATTATCAAATCGCATAAAAAAGCTATATCTACCAATATTGGCATCCTGATATATCACATAACAGATTGCAGATTACTTCAAGCATCACTCCGATAACGTTTCAAAGGTTACAGAAAAACAATTATCTTGCTTATGGTTATGCGCCTACTGCTTGACAAACTATCGCTGCCCAAAGTGCGGCTCACTACATTCAGTTGGAGTTGACAAGGTATATGATGGGCGACTGATATTTCGTTGTTCCAAATGTAATATTTGTGCAATAGTACCTATGGCTGGCAGTACCGACGAGGCTTATCTTGAGTTTCTCGATCGCTGTGAAAGTGGATCAGGAATTGCATACTCTGATGACCTCAAACTCCTGATGCAGCAAGAAAAGATAATCCGGCCTTCAGTAGAAATAGACGCTCTCATGGCTGCATCCAAAGTCACTGGTGATGCGCTTCTTGAGCAGACGCTACACTCCCAACAGGACTATATCGTCGACTTTCGGGCAATAGAGGAACCTCTACCAGAGCTCGGACCTAGAATAGATGATGATCTGTCAGTAGACAAAGCCATAATAGAGGTCTTGAAATCAAAAAAGATAAACCACCTTTACAAATTTCAAGAGGAAGCGATCAAGAAAATCCTTCAGGGCAAAGATGTGGTCATCAGTGCACCGACCGCATCAGGTAAAACTGAAGCCTTTTGCATCCCGCTTCTGCAACTTGTTGCAGAAAAACAACTATTGCGCTTTGGTTCGCTTCGGAGTGGTGAAGGTACAGTATCTGCAATTTTTGTTTATCCAACAAAAGCACTATCACGCGATCAATTGCCCAAGATAGAAGAGCTGTCAAAGCCACTTAGTCTTAGAGTAGCAGTCCTAGACGGCGACTCATCGGAAAAGGAGCGCAGAGTCATAATAGACTTCCCACCGGATGTCATTATCACCAATTTTGATGTGCTCCATTATCACATGATGCATAAAACGAAATTCTCACACATACTCAGGACTGCAAAGTTTTTGGTAGCCGATGAGGCACACGTATACACAGGCGTTTTTGGAGCTAATGTACACCACATCGTTGCAAGGCTAGAGCGACTAATAGGAAGCAGACTCCAGATCGTTGCCGCATCAGCTACATTGCCAAATGCTGCTGAATTTTGCCAGATGCTTTTTGGCAGGCAAATGCAAGTCATTAACGGTCGGGGCAGGCGGGGCAGGATAAACCTTGCGATAATATTTCCGTCACTTAGATCTTATAGATCATTAATGCTAGATCTACTTAGACAGACCACAAAGCGAAGGCATAAAACTATTGTGTTTGCAAGCTCGCATCTTAGCTCTGAGCTGATCGCCTTCTATGGAGCGCGGCAGGGAATTAACATCAGGGTGCACCGTGCAGGCCTAACATCTGCTCACAGAAAAGAGATAGAACAAGAGTTCAAGGATGGGCAGCTTATGGCAATATCCTCCACGCCTACGCTTGAATTGGGAATTGACATTGGAAGTGTTGATGCGATAATTTCTAATATCGTGCCTATTAACCGGCTTTTCCAGCGAGTAGGCCGCGCAGCAAGGCGGGGCCAGCAGGGCTACGCTTTTCTCGCACTTGGCAATGATCCAATAAGTCAGTATTATAAAATGCACCCAGCAGACTATATGGACGATCATGAATTGGCATACACTGATCCATCAAATCCATTCATACTAGAGTACCAAGTGCTAGCAATGGCCTGCGACAAGCCATTGTTGATATCGGAATCTGAGCAGATATGGAGAGTTATTCAAAACCTTGTCTCAAAGGGCATTGTTAAGGTAGTTAGAGATAGATTCGTGCCTAACCTCAAGGAGGCATTGAAGGTCCTCGATGAATATAGCATTCGCGGCATAGGAAGCAGGGTCGACATTAAGTTCAACAGAAAGATTGTTGGCGATCGAGCATTACCGCAGGCGCTTGAAGAGCTTCATCAACACGCGGTGTACTTTCTTGGAGGACGACGATACAGAGTACAAGAGATCCATTTTGGGACAAATAGCCAGCCCTATGCTGAGCTTTCATCTATTCCATCTGACTATCCTTATTACACTAAGGCTTTGACGGATGATTGGCCTTCTATTTTAGAAATACACGAAAAGAAAATAGTTTTCGGAGTCGAAGTAGCATACTGTACACTCAAGATCCAAAAGAGAGTACTCGGCTATGTCAACATTGAAATCGGTCAGGAGATAGCACAAGGAAAAAAAGTCATGTTTGACAAGCCACTCGAATATGAATTTGTAACAAAGGGGCTTGTATTTAGAGCACCCAGACCATCATATATGTTACGAGAAGCGAAAGATGAGCAGTATGTGGAAATGAGTGCCTTTCACGCTTCAGAGCATGTCATAATAGAGGGGAGCGCTATGATAACAGGTGGAGCATCACAGGACTTAGGCGGCATATCACTTGGCTCTTCAGGACTAATATTTGTCTATGACGGTAGCATTGGTGGTAATGGAGCCAGTAGGATGTTATATGAAAGATTGGGTATTGCCTTTGGACGCTCACTCCGGATATTATCTGAATGTTCATGCATGAGTGAAAGTGGCTGTCCTCGCTGCACCTATTCGTATCGATGTGGTAACAACAATGAGTTCTTGCACAAGCCCGCCGCAATTGAAGTAATGAATAGGATAGTGGAAGGTGAAAAAACCAAAATAGGCGAGAAGGTGTGGGGGGATAGAGCTCTTGTCTAAGAGGATAAAGTTTAAGAGTAGTTGTAGATGGCTTTAAATAAAATTGGAAAAAGCCATCAGTACGGCTGCTACTGGACGTGCGAAGTGGCAGACACTTGAGCATAGGGGCGTTGCCTTCCCTCCTGAATATCAGCCAAGGGGTATCACAATTACCGTAAGGGGAGAAAAGCTGGCACTCAACAGAGATCAGGAAGAGGTTGTCTATGCGTGGGCAAGGAAGAAGGACACACATTACATCCAAGATCCTACCTTTCAGCAAAATTTCCTAAGCGACCTCCAGAAGCTCCTGCCTGAGATTTATAACAACATTACGATAAATGAGATAGATTTTTCGATGGCTTATAGGCTTGCAGATGAAGAAAAAAAGATAAAAGAAGAGGAGAAGGAGAGATATAAGACCCTTTCAAAAGAACAAAAGAGAAATATCTCCCAAGCCAAAAAGGCGGAGCGTGAAAGACTCAAGGCCATTTATGGCAAAGCAGTAGTCGATGGCATTGAAGTAGATGTTGCAAACTGGCTGGTCGAGCCGCCAGGATTGTTCATGGGTCGCGGGCAACACCCAATGAGAGGCCGGTGGAAGCCACGGGTAAGGCCACCAGATGTTACGCTAAACTTGGGCGAAAACGCGCCAGTGCCGGAGGGTAATTGGAAGGCCATCATCCACGATCATTCATCTACATGGCTTGCTACTTGGATAGAAGGCCTGACCGGCAAGCGCAAGTATGTGTGGCTACACGACTCGGCGACACTTCGCCAAGAAAACGATAAAGCAAAGTATGACAAGGCAAAAAAGCTGGCCGAGCGTGAGGGCAAAGTCCATAGAGAAGTGATACGGAGGATGATGAAGGGAGATGGCAAGGTAGCTACTGTTGCATATTTGATATTAAAGCTTGCCATGAGAGTCGGCGATGAAAAGGACCCTGAAGAGGCTGACACGGTTGGCGCTAGTACGCTTAGAGTGGAGCATATTGAGTTCCCGCAGCCAAACGGCAATCAGATTATTGAATTTAATTTTTTGGGCAAAGATAGCGTCCCATGGCAAAAGAGATTGGAAGTAGATTCAGAAGACACACGGGCACTTTACAATAACCTAAAAAAATTTATGCAAGGCAAAAAGCCAACTGATCTGATATTTGACGGTATCAATTCGCGTAAAGTAAACGCCTTCTTACAGCAGATAATGCCAGAGCTTACTGCCAAGGTGTTCAGAACCTGTATTGCGACAAGGGTGGTGCAGCGGCAGCTGTCAAAGGCAAAGGTCGACAAGGACTCTCTAGAAGCACAGAAAATCTATGCAGCCAAAAAGGCGAACCTTGAAGCCGCAATTACATGTAACCACAAAAAAGGAATCGATCCAAAGAACCCTGCAGCTAGAAAAGCACTTGAAAAATTCGAAGAATCGATCGCCAAAAAAAAGGAGGCAATTGCCAATCTTAAGGCCGACATTGCAGCTAAGAATTGGAAAACAGAACTGCAGGAGAAGCGGCTACAAGAAAGGTTAGAAAAATTACAGATGCAATTAATGCTTCAACAGGAGACCCGAGACTATAATCTTGGTACATCTCTCCGCAACTATATCGACCCTCGGATCATGAAGGCTTGGCTCAACTATGTAGAGTTTGATTGGACTAAGATATACACGTCAACGCTGCAGCGTAAGTTTAAGTGGGTTGAGGGCTATAAAGATAAAAACTTCAGAACATTTTATCCTGAAACGAGGAATTAGACTGGTCAGAAGACTTATATCGTTTCCAGCTTTCCTCTTAATCTTGGTAAACTCGTTTTAATGATATCTGCATCTCATTGGAAAGATGGAGCCGGGTCTTTCATTCCGGGGATGCTCCCTCTTATTTTCATTATTGCCACGATCCCGGCATCTGCTCAGGAGGTGGGGCCAGTGGAAGAAGGCCACAGTTCAACCTCGTCACTCTTTATTGCACTCTTTGCAAACGGTGAAGCTCTTGTTGAATACAACGTCGCTATTCAGAATCCTCTCGCTGAACAAACAAGGGTCAAGCTTTTTGGAGAGGATATCAGGGACCTTGTAGTTGTTGACTATGAGGACAAAGTAGTCGAATTTAAAAGCGGAGAAATGCCGAATGAAATTGTCCTCAATAGGCCAAACGCTTCAAACCTCAAGATAAGTTATACCACTTCGGATTTTTTGTCTAAAGACCGAAGAGAATGGATATTCAGCCTTAATTCCACTGTCGGCCCCTCAGTCAAGCTGCCTCCAGATAGCATATTGACAGATCCTGGACAAAACCCATCTATAGTCCTTGTAGGTGATCAGCAGATCCTTACATACAAACCAGGCAACATACGATTCGTATACGTAATAGGAACTTTGGGCACAGAAGAACAGGCGAACATTGTCATCACCGCAGCCGAAAGTACTATTGTTCAGATAAACAACAACCACCCAGGCATTGTGCTAACAAGTGCAAAGGATATGCTTCAGAGAGCGAGGGAAGCACGTGATGACAGGAGATTCACGGAAGCTGAAAGATCGGCAGATCAGGCAAATGATGCAGCTATTGCAACAGGGAGGGAGTATGATGCTGCGCGAGAAGCAATTGGCAATGCTGAGGCGCAGATAAATAGTGCTGCTGGGGGTGCTGGAGATCGGTCAGATAATGCTGTCACTATGCAGATGCTAGAGCAGGCAAATAACGAATTTGCAATTGGCAATTATACGGAAGCTAGAAACTCTGCGCAGGATGCTGTTACAACACTAAGTGAGAAATCTGCACAGGCGCAAACACTAATGCCTGTAATGATCATAGCAATAACAATAGCAGCTGTGGTGGCGGCAGGAGGGATAGGCGCTCTAATATTCCTCAGGAAGAGGAGGCGCTTAAAGCCAGTGCCAGGACTTCATAAGGTAAATGATCTACCAAAGGACAATAGTAATAATAACATCGGTAGCAGGGCAGCAGCTATCTTTCGGCCTACTAACTCAGTAGGCCCAGTCGAGCCCAAGCGAGATATTGAAGAATTAGAAGAGCAGCAGGAGGTGGCAGAATCAGTGGAAGAGGCCAACAGCGTTCCTACAATGCCAACTACTATCTCAGATTCTCCAATAGATAGCACTACTCTTTCGCATATAGTTGGCAACATACTTGTAGAAAGGCCGCACTTGCGCCCGGAAGATCAAGAAGTGCTAAAGTTCCTGGCGGAAAAGGAAGGAGCAGCATTTGAAAGCGAAATCAGAAGCAAGTTTCAGATACCAAAGACGACTATATGGAGGCTCGTCAAGAGACTTGAGCGCGAAGAGCTTGTCGAAATACGAAAGGCAGGCGGCCAGAACCTTATAAAGCTCAGGTTTGAAGACAAACAAGCTTAGCCACCCTTATAAAACACGATGGACAGAGATAGACAGACACATGTATGAGCAGTTCCTTCATCCCCGATGACATTTCTGCGCTGTTGTCTTCACCGATTGAACATTTCGTAAATACCAATGTAGCCATTTTAGAGGGTGATAGATTCACGAATCAAGCGTTAGACCTAATGAAATAGAACGATGTCAGGACCGTTCTTGTGTCACACGTAGGAGAAGTGGTTGGGATCGTGAGTAAGACGGACATTCTGTTTAAGGTGATGTCACGGGGAAGAAACCCTGGCAAAGTTAAGCTCAGAGAGATAATGACAAGCCCCGTTCTTGCCGTAGGCCTCACAACACTTTTCAGGAAACCCTGTCAATCATGGACAAGCACGTGGTAAGACAGGTAATCGTGAGCTCTCATTCGGCTGTGCTTGGAATGGTTTCCCGGGATGACATCTTTGAGAAGATCCATATGACTACAGTATCCACAGCGCACACTGCTATCAGGGGTACTCCCGTCTGCATCATCAATCCCAAGGCCATAGTGTATATGAGAGACATCAGCACTGCAAAGCTTATGTGTCCATATTATGAGTCTCCATTTGATACAAAAGAAGGGCTGTCAAGCCACATCGATAGGTTGCACTCAGGATCGGGCGTGCTTGAAGGTGATATCCGTCGAATGTTTGAATGACTATCTCTCTTATTATTTAGTGCTGCTTCCTGTTTCCTACAGTGCAGACAGTAGCATGGACAATACCTATGCTATTGATTGCCAATGGTGAGAGTAGCTTTAGTCATAATCAATTTACTGATAATAACGCAATCAACGTGAATTGACGTGGATTGTTTTATTGCCTCAAGACCTGCATGTTGGCTACATACTTAATTCAATAGCTTGTAATGGTTTCACAAGGAGCATTGAAGGCTGATTTACCTATGGCCGTAAACGCGCAGGTAAGCAACGAAACGCAGGATATTCCCATTGATTAATATGAAACTACCGCCGCGCAAATTGCATCACCACACATCCAGCAAGCAGGTTATCCTTGCATAACTTATATTATGTACCGCTAAAAACCAGTGGCGTTACACTTGGTGCCGGGGTAGCTCAGCTTGGTTAGAGCGTACGACTCATAATCGCATCTGGTAAGAAATCGTAAGGTCGCGGGCTCAAATCCCGCCTCCGGCACCTTCTTTAAATCAATATGAATGCACTTCTGATTTATGCTCGCGAAGATATTTTTTCTTCTTGAATCGTTCATTACACTTTTCACACTTGAAAGGTTTTTCAAATTCTTCAAGAAACCGTCGTCTTCGTTCCTCTGCGGAATCCATCATTGGATTTTGATTATCAGCGTTGATCGTCATATAATGAAACTATACCTTTTTTGTTTATTTACTTTAAGTAAGATAATTCTGTAATAGCAGCATCCAAAAATGAGAATCTCAGAGGTTTAGCAGCCATTCAAATAGCACAGTTACAAAAAAAAGAATATGTGATGTCAAAATGAGTTAGTGAGGGTCCAGGGCTGAGCGAGCTTCAAGTCTTCTTCCTCTATAGGGCAAGGATGAGAGGAGAAAATCACATGTAACAGGTTAATACAAGTTCGTGAAGTAAGCGCCTGTCTATTCTAAGACACGATTATATATGATCTGTAAAACTAGTCTTGTAAGTGCCGTCGTAGCTCAGCCTGGGAGAGCACTCGACCTTTTGAGGGGTGAAGCTGAAGACCGAGCTGTCGTGAGCTCAAATCTCACCGACGGCATTTTACATGTGTTTTGTAGCATTTATGACCATTCTAGCGGTGTTCTCGATTATACTTTCAGAGGCAGACAGATGGTTCTTGGCATCAAATATAGCTGCTAATTCCTCCTTTGATAAGCGAGTCGAAATATTCCTATCTTCGCACACAGCATTGAAAAAGTGCTGGCCACTTTCAAGTGCTGAAAACGCTACTCTTTGGATGTCTCGATAGGCATCGAACCGAGCAACTCCTTTCTTTATTAGTGCGTCTAGGATAAATTCGGCATAAATCTGGCCCTTTGTCATTTCAATGTTGTCTGAGATTCTTTCTTTGTTTACTTTTAGTTCTCTAATTACCTTGGTCATTGCATTAAGCATTTCATCAAGTAGTATAGCGGCCATTGGAAGTGCAAAGCGTTCATTTGCTGAATTTGAGAGGTCGCGCTCATGCCAGGACGCAATATTTTCCATCGATACGCTCACGAGCGAGCGTAGAATTCTTGCAAGCGAAGAGACTCGTTCACTTTTTATGGGATTCCGCTTGACAGGCACTGCACTGCTTCCCATTTGACCGCTTCGAAAAGGCTCGGTGACTTCACCTATCTCTGTACGTTGTAGGTTCCTAATCTCGATGGCGATCTTGTCTAATGTGGAGCCAATAAGTGCAATACAAAACTGCATCTCTGCAAACCTCTCTCGTGGCACAATCTGTGTTGCAGCATCTATGGAGTAAAGGCCAAGCTTTTGAGCAACAATTTTTTGTACTTCAAGTGCCTTGTCTCCCATCAGAGAGCCTGTACCAACTACTCCAAGGGTCTTACATACTAGAAACCGCTTTTCACCTTCCTTGATCCGTTCGATATGCTTGGCCATTTCCACTGCCCACACTGCAAATTTTAACCCAAATGAAATAATGCTTGCGTGCTGCCCATGCGTCCTGCCTACCGCTGGCAAGTCGCTGAACTCAACGCCTCTATCCACTAAAAGGTGTGCAAGCTTTGCGATCTTTGATAGAATTATTGAGAATGCTTCGCGCATCTGCATACAAATCGATGTATCTATCACGTCATTGCTTGTCAGGCCGTAGTGTATCCATAGCTTGGATTTGGCTGAAACTTGCTCGCTCAACGCCTCTACCATTGCGGCCGTGTCATGCTCGCTCACTGACTCAAGTTCACTAACTCTAGTAAGAGTTACCTTGCCGGGGCTAGCTCCTATTGTAATTTCATCCGCTGCATATGCCGGGATAATACCTAGCTGGGCCTGCACCTGCGCAACGGCCGCTTCAAAATTGAGCTGATACTGTAGTCTCCTTTCGTCCTCAAAGATATTGCGCATCTCTTTGCTACCATAGCGTCCAGAATCTATAGGCAGTATTGGCATCAGTTTCAAGGATAAAGCGACGAAGCGGTGAAAATAAATCTTGTTGCGAATGATAGAATTACTTTTCTCTATTGCCATCTCATTTGTGTAAAATTATCTATTGTGATGGATGCATGCATGCTGTGTAAAATTATCTACGCATTGGACATAAAAAAGCTTAGGTTTACCTCCCTGTCGGGCAAGGCTTATAATTACTTTACAAGAAATAGCAGCAACAGAATTGGACGAACTTATCACCAGGAGTGGGAGCCATCGAGTCAAGAGGGTAAATGACCTTGAGTATAGAATAGACCCAGATCCGGCCAAAGGTATGAAAGTCCCAGTTACAATCTACGCCAATGAATTGTTGATATCTAAAATGGTGACTGATAGGACAATCGACCAAGCTGCAAATGTCGCCACACTACCAGGGATCAAAAAACATGTGATCGTGCTCCCCGATGGCCATGAAGGCTATGGCTTTCCAGTGGGCGGCGTTGCGGCGACTGATCTTGAAGAAGGGGTTATCAGCCCGGGCGGGGTCGGCTACGATATCAACTGTGGTGTGCGCTTGATACGGACTAACCTGACTGAAGAGGACCTTAGGCCACAGCTAAAGGATCTGGTCAATGAGCTTTTTAGATCAGTTCCCTCAGGCGTTGGAAGTCAGGGAGCAGTAAAGCTAACAAAGACTGAGCTTGACGAGTTACTAGTAGAAGGCGTCAGGTGGGCTGTCAGCCATGGATATGGTACTGAAGACGATATGGAGACATGCGAAGAGAGTGGCAAAATGCAAGGGGCAGACCCTGCAAGCGTCTCAGACACTGCGAGAAAAAGAGGTGCAGCTCAGCTTGGAAGTCTGGGATCTGGTAACCATTTCCTAGAAGTGCAGAAAGTAGACAAGATTTATGACGAGCGTGCAGCCAAGGCAATGGGCATAAACCAGACCGGCCAGCTGACCGTGCTTATACACTGCGGCTCGCGAGGCTTTGGCCACCAAATATGCACTGATTACCTGCGTGTTTCTGAATCAGTTCTACGGAAATATGGGTTGACGCTTGCGGATAGGGAGCTTGCATGTGTGCCGAATAACTCCAAAGAGGGAGAAGAGTATCGCAAGGCAATGTATTGTGCTCTCAATTTCGCATGGGCCAACCGCCAAATGATAACACATTGGACACGGAAAACTTTTGAGCAGATCTTCAAGTTAAAGGAAAGTGACCTTGACATGGGTCTAATTTATGACGTTGCACACAATATCGCCAAGGTGGAGCGCCATAAGGTTAACGGTAGGGGGACCTCCGATCTAGCAGTCCACAGAAAGGGCGCTACCAGGGCTTTTCCTGCAGGCATGGAACAGGTGCCGAGTAAGTACCGGGGCATTGGCCAGCCAGTAATAATACCTGGCTCAATGGGCACTGCTAGCTGGATTCTTCTTGGCAACCAAAAATCACTTGATCTCAGCTTTGGATCTACGGCGCATGGAGCAGGGCGCATGATGTCGAGGTCTGCTGCAAAGCGCAGCTACACAGCCGACAGCGTGAAAAGTAGTCTAGAGTCAAAGGGAATCTACGTCAAAGCGCTCACGAAGGAAGGTGTGGTCGAAGAAACTCCTGAGGCTTACAAGGATGTTGACGCTGTAGCCAATGTTTCGCATTCTCTTGGAATTGCTACCAAAGTGGCGAGACTCGTGCCAATAGGAGTGATAAAGGGCTAGTGCCAATCGACGATCCTGACATTGACATAATCAATGCACGCAAACTGAGGGAGCTTCGTGAAAAGGCAGCTGCAATGGAAAAGGCAAAAGCCAGTCCTCAGCAGCCACGACCAAAGTCCTCAAGAGAAATAGTATCTGACTATCTATATGACAGGGCCGACGAAGTACTAGATCTTGCCTACAAGCAGTATCCTGTCCAGACTGAAGTGATTCTCACAAGAATTGCCAGACTTATTCTGTCAGGCGAAATAACAAGCAGAATTTCAGGAGGCGAACTTTTGATGCTTTTCAGGTCGGTGGGTCTTAACATAAGGGTCAATACAACAATCAAGGTCGAAGACGATGGCAAGCTGATCTCGTTTTCTGAGAAACTCAAACAGCAGAAGAATGATTTGCCTTGATAATGGGAACGTTTATCTTGGATTTTCAGACAATTGATTTTGAATCTGATGCCAAGATTGCGATAGAAATGCTCTCTTACTACCAGCGACTCTGCAAGCTGGAAAACTCCTTTGCTCTTGACTCACCAGTACAGAGCCTCGGCTGGTCGTTTGCAAAGATGTTTTTGGCAGGTCAATTCGTGGAGAAGTTATATACACATCAGGGTTACAAGATAGAGGCTTCAAAGGGCAAAAAGCCTGAAGACAAGTTCATCTTATGGCTTCAAAAAGAATTAGAAAATAGAGGTTGTAGAGCGCAGATAAAAATAGCGCCAGAAATGAAATCAATCTAGACTCTGCGTCCTCTTCTTCCGCCTGGCTTTCTTGTTGTATCGTGCGGAACAGGAGTCACATCGTCGATTCTGCCGATACGAAAGCCTGCTCTTGCAAGTGCCCGGATGGCAGCCTGAGCACCGGGGCCCGGAATTCTTGGGCCTACTCCGCCGACAGCGCGTACGCGAATATGCAGGGCATTAATACCCTTTGCCTTTGCCGCTTCTGCTGCCGCTACAGCAGATTTCATTGCTGCATAGGGCGAAGATTCATATCGGTCAGCGGTAACATGGCGCCCGCCAGAACTAAATGAGATCGTCTCGCTTCCGCTCAAATCTGTAATATGGACAAGTGTGTTATTGTAACTGCTAAAAATATGAGCTACCCCCCACTTTGTTTCTGTAATGTCGGCTATTGTTTCAGACATGCACTTGAACGTGCTTCTGCAGAGAGTTAAAAACTTTATCACTTATGAAAATGCATATAGCCCCTATTCTCAAGGGGCGTATCTTTAACATACACGTTGCCAGAGCCCTTTTGCACTCTACCGATAACATATAGATTGACTCCTGCTTTCCTTGCTGCGGCTTTGGCTTGCCTTATTTTTGTATGCGAAATTGTTGCCACAATCTCATATTCTTCTCCACCATGAAACACCATCTCCTGCTTGTCAAGACTATTTTCTTGTGCAAACTTATCCAAGCCTTCTACAGCTGGAATGCTATCAATTATGACGTCGACGCCCTCACTTTGGCTTGCTAGTTCATATAGGGACAATGCAAGTCCATCACTTGAATCAATTGACGATGAGAAATATCTTGCAAGCGCCAGGCCGAAACTCTGCCTTGGGCAAGGCTCAAGTACTGACTTCATCGCATGGTTTCTGAATATGCTGCTATCGTTGCTGTTGTTGCTGCTCAGGGTAATCGCTTTTTGCAACAGGATCGCCAGGCCTGCAGGAGCAAATCCAAAAAGCCCAGATACGACGATATAGTCTCCTGGCTTCGCCCCACTTCTTGTTGGAACTTTGAATTGGGAAAAGCCAATCATACTGCAGTCAATAACAAGCTCGCCAGCTTCGTTTGTATCCCCGCCCACTATTTTGACTCCAAATTCCTTTGAAGCGATAGCAAAGCCCTCAGCAAGCCCTTCGATATATGGCTGCTGCATGGAGCGGCTTTTCGGTATACCAAGTGAAATTACTGCTGCATGTGGCCTGACGCCCTTGGCAGCAAGATCGCTTATGCATGAAACAATGCTCTTTCTTGCAGCCTGCCAGGTCTCCATACCAAAGGGAACATCGGTACTTGCGACCAGCATATCGCTTTTCATAACAATTCCATTGTCCAACAATGCCACGTCGTCAAGGTTGCTTATACCCAGCTTGTCCGCAAAGATTCGAATAATCTGTTTTTCATCTAACTTGGTCATACACTGTCTGAACCTTTTCGCTTGCTTTCTTGTAAATAGCCAGTGCCTTTTCGCCTCGGGATTCAACAGATATCCTCATCACATGTTCAGTGTTTGATGGCCTAATCAGTATCCAAGAGTCTTCATCTATTATTGCCTTGACGCCGTCGTCTGTCAATATTGAGTAAGAATTGCTCTTGAAGACATCAGACAGTTTTTCTACCACTTTTTTATGCAGCGAAGAATCAGCCGATATCTTTGATCGTATCTGTACAAATTGTGATGCAAACTTTAGGCATTCGTCCATGGTCCTCCTATCAAGCGTAGAGATCGTTGCTGCTGCTAACAGACCATCGCGGCACATGTTAATCTCAGGCATGATAAACCCGGCGCTACTGCCCTCGCCTCCCGCCTCTGCATTCACCTCCAGCATCTTGCTGACAACATTTGCTTCACCAACTTTGGAGTAAGCAACAACCTTGCCATTACTCTTATGGATGTATTTCTCTATTGCAACACTGGTATCGATGCTTGTAACAAACTTTTTCAGACCTATCTCCAATACCCTTGCAATACATAGTAGTAGCGTTGTGTCTGGGCTCAATTTTTTGCCTTCGCTGTTGACAACTACAAGCCTGTCAGCATCTAGATCTAGCCCAAAACCATGGTCTAATTTGTTTGCGGTTACAATTGCACGCAGGTCTACTAGCTCATCTACAGTTGGATCTGGGCCCCTTGAAGATATTCCTACAATGCCATTAATAGTGTAATACTTGAGTCCTAGTTTCTTGAACAAATACTCTGCATAGCCACATGCCGCACCTCCAGCTGTATCAATTCCCACTTTGACGGCCGCAGAATTATTGCTATTATTATTACCCTTTGCCATCTTTGCAATTACATCAGGATATTTTGAGGAAATCTGAAACTCTTTTCCGAACCTGCCCAGATGGCGCTCGCTTCTCATCTTGAGCATTCCCTCTAACTCATTCTCAAATAAACCTCTACCGTCAATTACGAACTTGAGCCCATTCCACTCTAATGGGTTATGCGATGCTGTTACTATAATGGCAGCGCCATACTTTCGCGCCTCTCTAAATGCTGCAGGAGTGGGAGCTATCCCAAGGTTGTAAACATCGATACCCGCAGCGATCAGGCTTGCAATCGCAATCTGGGCAATAACCCTACTCGAGGGACGAGTATCGCGTGCGACTACACATTTGCGAGACTCGATTAAGCGTGCAAACTGGCTCGCAAACCTGTTGACCT
Organism: Thermoproteota archaeon; assembly: GCA_046728425.1. Classification (GTDB taxonomy): domain Archaea; phylum Thermoproteota; class Nitrososphaeria; order Nitrososphaerales; family Nitrososphaeraceae; genus Nitrososphaera. The sequence continues at coordinate 2,895 of JBKPEN010000115.1, read as the reverse complement.
GGTGAAGGCTGAGATCTTCGCCGTATACACCTCTGACTCCTGAGATCGATATTTTCACAGTAGAAAGTGTCCCCCGTCTTCTATTTATTCTAGCGTGAAACATTAAATAACAAGGACCTTAAGTTACAGACCTGTTTTGCCCGAGTAGCTCAGCCTGGCAGAGCGTGACATTTCGTCGTTCTAAAAGACTAGATCAGATCTCATTATCAAATCGCCTCTTCGCTGAACTACGGAGATTGGATCAAGAGCTTGCTAAAATACCTCCAGAATCTCAATATGACAATGGTAGGAACCAAGTATATTATCGTCTATTTGGTACTTTAGACTACCTTTCATTTCTGGTCAATCGAAAAATGATTGAAGATATGTGGTTGTTAGATTACATGAGACCTTTTATAATTAGATATTATGAGGATACATTTCTAACACAGGCATCGGTAGACGAAAGGGGTTCCCAGTCTTATCAAGAATTTAAAAAATTCTACCTCAAACTCAAGAAAAAGTGAAGTACGGTTTTGTCGTTGCGCATAAGTTGTTGTTGTTATGGTTGTCATAGGCTTCAGAAGAACAAATGGAGTTGATGCTGGAATTATTACTGCGGGGACGTATGAGCCACCAGAATCAGACGCAGATTTAGGAAAGTGTATTGCTGCTAGGGGATATAACACCTCGATTAGACATTAATAATTAAATTTCCTCCTTTTTTTCTTTGATGCAGTTTTTCCTAGAGTCTCATCAGGCTAAATAGGTTTCACAGATACCCAATAATCTTTGTGAAAGTCGCAAAAAGTGGGTCTTCCGCAGAATCAGGTTTTATAGACCAAGTAGCATAGTTGGAACATAATACGTGAAGGCATCGAGCCATTGTTCTTTTTGGAATTGGAGTTATTTGGTTAGGACTGACTTCTATTTTTTGTTTCTTTATCTTCCGTCTCTTCATTTATCTGCACATCACCATCATCCACTTCGTCGGTTGCATCAAAAACCTCCCAGGTGGCATCTAGAACTTTCAATGTCTCTACATAATTTTGCATCTCTCTGATCGTTGCGATACGTTTTCTCTTCTTTTGGAATTTTTTATTGGCTTTTGTAACTTCTGGATCGTGCAGCGATAAACCAGAAATGATAATGTATGGCTCTTCTGACTTGACGACTTCAGAATAAAAATCTGCAGTCTGGATGATAGCAGACAACTGGACTGAAGGTTATACTCCAATTATCCCCTTTTCTTCCGGGCCTGGGACGCAAATATGCATTAGGTGTTCCTTGGCTGTAGCTGTAACAGTTCTCTCTAAATTGGTATATACCAGGTAAGCTTTGCTCGATAAACTCATATTCACTTTCATGGTGCGATATTTTTGACTGAGAATGACGATGGTGATGATGAGATGACAATACACTGTCATGACTGCGACATGATAGCATCCTCACCAGAAGAAGCTAGAGCTAATGGGTTTTGTCGTGTGAAAGTGTTTGATGCTCGACGACGGGTAATAGTAGATGGTGATGATGAAGACCAACAAGAAGAAGAAGCTGCAGGGATACTGGAACATGATGATGGTTATTATTGGCTTTGCCCTGACTGCTTTCATCACATGCGAGAAACTTTACTGGTAGTGGGCGACGATTTAAGTGATAATTTTCTCACAGATGTAGATAAGAGCTAAAGAAAGAAGAAGAAGAAGAAGAAGAAAATGGCAAAAAGATAAAAAATTGTTTTTGTAGTAATTCTAACAAAAAAAATATAGCCAGAATGAGCCTAAAGGAAGCATGACTCTATACAAACGTTGCTGATTGCGCTGGTACATCGAACTACATTGTCAAGCTACTCTAGCTAAAACATCAGTTGTGGTCTGAACTGCATAAGAGTGAGCCAAGGCACTAAAGGATATGTTATAGAGTCGTTACTGCAGGAGTATTCCTATATAATATTTATCCCATAACCTTATCTTGTTCTGGAACCTGTCTCTTGTTCTGGCTGCTATGAGAAAATTCTCACCCTTATTGGTGTCACCAGTGACGATGAGAGGGTTGACAGTAGTCATCGCTATAATTCTTTTGGCTTCCAATTTCACGATAATTAACGCACAACCACAACAACTCACCAGCCAACCGGGAGAAATTGAGGATAGAAGAACAGCCATAGCGACAGCAGCAACCACCACGGCAGTTGGACGAACATTTCAAAGTGCAAATGATAGCTTCAGCATACAGGTTCCAGATGGCTGGATCATTCATGATTTTAATAATACAGGCTTTACATCCTTAGAAGAGCTAAGACAAGGCTATGTAATGTTAGCTCAACTCTGTCCAGAGGAAGAACAACAAAGAATACTTTCCAATGTTGGGGGCAGCACAGACAGTGACAGTAGTATCAGTATCGGTAACGGCTGTCAAGGAGCTAAGGAAGTCATACATATTATTCGGTATCCCGACTTGAATGCTAGACTATTGGCTAATAATATTAGTACTATCAACAACAACATGGCAACAACTGACAATATTCTATTATCATACCACCTACAGAAGCTTAAGGAAGTTGGTTACAGGGACATCGAGATTGTAAACAGTATAGAGAGAACTGTTAACCTTACAAATGCACAGACAAACCAAACAATTCAAACAATGCCAGCCAAGTTTGTAGAAATGACATACAGTACTGCATCTGCTCCAAATGAAATAAGAGAAGGTTATTTCATTTTAACTGCTACAAATGCGACAGCTCCTAACATAGGAGTGACAAAGGGATATAGCGTCTTTTATGAAGGTGGCAGTCCTGCCACAGCGGGAAGAACAACAACAGCAGCACCAGAAATAACAACAGCATCGGGCAGTTTAATACCATCCCTCACTCCACCAGTAGGCCAGGTATTCGATTCGTTTGAGCTAATAGCA
>JBKPEN010000085.1:0-6425 GCA_046728425.1 Thermoproteota archaeon | reverse complement strand
GGAACAATTTTCTTTACCTCATCAGCAATATCTTGTATTGTTCTATCGATGATATAATGGGCACCCAGCCTTTTCGCAAAATCATACTTCGAATTGCCAGACACCGTTGTTATCACTGTTGCACCAAGTGCCTTCGCAAGCTGAATAGTTGCCATTCCTACCCCACTTGAGGCGCCATGGACAAGGATCTTTTTCCTTCTACTGGCACCATTTGTTTGCAGCATATTCCAAGCCGTAAGGTACGAAACTGCAAGGGTGGCTGCAGCCTCATCCGTTAGTGCAGTTGGTAACCTTATGACATTTTTTTCTGGCACTGCTACGCGTTCGGCATACCCTCCATTATAATCACTAAAGCCTCCGATGATTGCAAACTGACTGCAGAGGTTCTCACGCTTGTTGTTACCATTGTTACTATTTTTTCTTCTTCTTCCTACTCCGCTGCCTGTTGTTATTCTATTATTACTGCTACCTGTGCAATACCGGCACTTACCGCAGGAAACACCAGGGTAGATCATTACTCTTTGCCCCTTGATAGCAGTAGTAGTTCCAACAATATCACATCCACAGATATGAGGCAGCCTGATCTTTTTACCTGCCGCTGCTCCTATTCCCTGTCGGGCCCAAATGTCAAGGTGATTTATGCCGCAGTATTTGATATCAATGATTACTTCGTCCTTGTCTGCAACAGGATCTGGAAAATCTTCACGGTAATGCAGTACGTCTACAGGCCCATGTTCAAAAAAGGCAACAGCTTTCATACTATCTTGCAGTCAGATTGTGCATTGCTTTGAGGTCTTGCTCAAACTGCTCCAGCTCCGGTGGCACAGGAATATCTATTGGATCTTTAAGCGAGAGCGGTTTACCTGTTTCTTTTGAGATTGTCTCTTTCTTTTTATTCCATACCATAGAATTAAAGTCAATTATAGCGTTGGTATATTTTGTCATTTCAGTATTTTTTTGTTCTACTTCTTCTTTCAATTCCTCTACTTTTCTGAAGACTGCTTGTCTGTAGATGGTGGTGGTGGTTTCACTTGAGTACATCTTTGTCCAAAGCTCCTCTACGATAAATGGTATAACTGGGGCGATCAGTGATAGGATTGTAGAAAAGCATCTGTGTAATGTATAGAGTGCAGACTTCTTGCCCTGCTCCTTCTCATCATTTTTGTTATTGTCATTGTCGTCGTTGGTATTTGAGGTATATGCACGCCCTTTGACCATTTCGATATAATGGGCAGCAAAGAGATGCCATGTAAAGTCTCTAATCGCGTTTGCGGGAATGAAAAAGTTGTACTCGCTGTAGCCACGCCTGCACTCGTTGACGACTCGCGAAAGCTCTGCCAGTATCCACCTGTCAGATGGTTCTAGATATTGTGGTGCCTGTCTTTCATCTATTACTTCAAATGCCGACAGAAACCGGCCTACATTCCACAGCTTTGAGAGAAACTTTTGTGCGCCTGCAATCCTCTGCTCTGAACAGCGAAAGTCATAGCCAAGGTTGGCCTCGCTTGCAGACCAGAAGCGAAATGTGTCAGCTCCATACTTTTGTATCACTGGGAAAGGATCAATAACATTTCCTTTGCTTTTGCTCATCTTTTCCCCTTTTTCATCAACGCCATAACCCATTATCCATGCTTCGTACCAAGGTATCTTACCTGTCAGCTGAACGCATCGCAACATAGTGTAGTGAAGCCAGGTGCGAATGATGTCTTTTGCCTGGGGACGAATCGCCGTTGGGTAAGCATAATCAAACATCTTCTTCTTGTCCTTGCCAAACTTGGTCACATAAAGCGGGCTGATGCTTGAATCCATCCATGTATCAAATGTTCTATCTTCACCAGTGAACCCAGAACCTACACTACCGCACTTTTCGCATTTTTCAAAAGGTGGTTTGTCCTTCCAAGGACGGTAGTATTTGCCATCGGAGGGTGGCAGGTTTGGAGCCTTGCAGACATTGCAATACCAAATTGGGATTTCAGTTCCATAGAATCGGCGCCTTGATACCGGCCAGTCTATGTTAATTGAATCAAGCCACTTGAGCAAGATTTGGCGATGCATGTCAGGGTAGAATTTCAACTTAAATGCAAGCTCCTTTAATTGTGGCACAAATTCAATCTGCTTTACGTAATAGTCATGCAGTGGAATAATCTCTATTGGTGTTCTGCTTCGCTCGCAAAGAGGAGTCCTATGCGTAATGCTTTCTTCCTTTTCCATCAAGCCGGCATTCTTCAGGTCTTCTATAATCTTGCTTCTTGCTTGGTTTATACGAAGGCCTGCATACTGTTGTCCTGCCGCTCCTGTTGTAAATCCATTCTCATTTAGTGCAACTATTTCCTTAAGGCCCAACTCACGGAAGAGATGAACATCGTTTTGGTCTCCATAGCTGCACACCATCACAGCGCCGGAGCCAAACTCCGGCTTGGCGGAATGGTGCGGCAGTATTGGGACTTCTCTATTAAATAATGGCAAAATGGTACGGGAACCCTGTAGGTGCTTGTAGCGGTCATCTTCTGGGTTTACTATGACTGCTTGGCATGCAAAGAGCAGTTCTGGCCTTGTTGAGGCAACAATAATGAGCGTATCGTCTGCATTATCATTATTATTCTTCTTCTCCTCCTCCCCCTCCTTCTTCCCTGTTACCTTGAACTTCATGTAGACAAGCTTTGTAGGAATCTCGTTGTAAACAATCTCTGCGTCTGCTATCGTGGTTCCGCAATCTGGGCAATAATTGTTGGGTCTATTGGCAAGATATACAAGCCCTCGCTTCCAAAGTTCGATGAATGTCGCTTGCGTTAGCGCACGATATTCATCAGAGTCTGTTCGGTAGTATTCCTTGAAATTTCCTGACAGTCCCATCCTTTTCATTATCTGAATCATTTCTGCTTCCAAGTCGTCAAGGGCAACTTTGCAAAGATCAAGGAACTTTTGTCTATCCATTTGGCGCATGCGGACCTTGTATTTTTTTTCAGTATAGATCTCAACAGGCAGACCATTTCTGTCGATGCCAATTGGAAACAGCACATTTTTGCCATTCAATCTGGCAACTCTGGCTATCATGTCTATTTGAGCATAGTGTGCAGCAGCACCAATATGCCAAGGGCGCCCTGAAGGATACGGGGGAGGAGTATCAATTACAAAGGCTGGCCTGCTTTCATCATCAATTGCAAAACGGTAAATGTCTTCTTCCTCCCATTTCTTAAGGATTGCCTTTTCTATGATTTCAGGATTCCAAGTTGTTGATTGGATTTTTGGTTCCATTGTGTGCTCTGCTCTACTTTTGTCCTCTGTCTGGTGGTATTATTAATTATTATTATTATTTTTTTATTATCACTATGGGAATTCTATGGATGTCTCTCTTTTTTGCTAGGCTTCGTAAGTCTCGGTTTTCAGAAGATAATATTAATAGTAACTCTTACGCATGCTCTCTTGTATAAAAATGAAATTCGCGGACTGGTTCCCATACTATCAGGGAATCCGTGCAGATTTTGGATACAGTACTGAAAAGGATCAGGAAGCTGCAGAAATTCTATCTGAAATGATAAAGAAGAAGGCACTTGACCCCAAGATTCTACAGCGCAAGATCAAGGGCAAGAATGTCGTTGTGATAGGGGCTGGCCCAAGCCTAGAGAATGAAAAAGTGCTAAAATACATTAAGAGAAATAAGAAATTTGTCAAGATAGCTGCAGATAACGCTGTGCAGTTTTTGATTGAAAATAAAATCAAGCCTGATATTGTAGTTACTGACCTTGATGGCAACCACAAATTTCTTCAAAAGGCAGAAAAAAATGGTGCTATACTGGTAGTTCATGCACATAGTGACAATACTGACACGCTCAAAAGACTTGTTCCAAAACTTAGAAAGCTGGTCGGGTCTACACAGGTTGCCCCTGTTGAAAATGTCCATAACTTTGGAGGATTTACGGATGGCGACAGGAGCGTGTTTTTGGCAGAAGAGTTTGGTGCCAAGAAAATAGTGCTTGTTGGAATGGACTTTGGAAATAGTATAGGCAAATATTCAAAGGAAAAAGTCAAAGACCCTGAGCTTAAGAAGCAAAAGATGAAGGCTGGCAAGCGCCTACTTGAAATGCTAGCAAAACAATCTCGCTCCCAGCTTGTTGACACAGCCCCAAAACCCATCAGGGGATTTTCACCGCTTACTATCTAATATACTAATAACAACAATCATCAACCATCATCATGAATTTTGGGCACAGGCAGGTAAAAAGCATCGTAGGCATGGCATTTGCTGTGCTAGGCGGAGTGGCATGGTTCTTCCAATTATACATTCCTGCAACTATACTATGGGCTGCGGCAATGGTAATTGTGTTTAGTTTGAACAAGCGTAGAAGACAGGGGCAGCGGCGATAAAACTATTATATCTTTTACGCAGTAGGATGGCTTGCTAATGTCGTCAGGTTATTCCGAGGAGGACATCAGACGCGCTGCAGAGATACGCGAGTGGCTTATCAAGGAAATATCAGATAGGCAGGAAGAAGTCGAGCGATTACGCACGACACTTTCGATTATTGACAACCTGCTCAAGCAGGGCAGCTTTAAAGCTGCGGCAAACCTTGGCTTCGCTGCTGCCACCACCTCTACTCCAGCTGAACCCACAACAGCAACCGCACAGATGCAACAGCAAGCTCGCGAGACAGCAGCGCCACCGACTGCAGCAAAGAAGCAACAACAACAACAGCAGCAGGCAGAGACCGCCGCACCTACTTTGAGGACAACAAGTGATAGTAGTAATGGTAACGATGGCCGTAATATCAAGCCGCTTAAGCGCATAAAGGATGACTTTTTGCTTGCAAATGCGGAGATATCTCCAGACGCAGTTGTCATTGTTCCAGCTCCTAGCGTCGATCTCAACGCGAATACCCCTCCATTCAAGTCATTCTTTTTGAACAGGATCTTAGAGGGTATGAAGAACAAAGATGCCGAGAAGGTAAGTCAAGGAGCGCTTGGAGAAACAGACGCACTCAATTATATGGTTGAAGAAGACAGCAGCGGTATAATCAAGCAAATTGTGATAAACAAGTACCGCGAGAAGGATCGTCTGCAGGAAATATTCAATACTTCTGCATGGGTGTTTACACGTATGCTGGAAAAGAGCGGCAGATAGCGAGAGAAAGATATGTAGAGATGTAGAGAAGATGGACAAAATAGTGGTCCTAGACTTTGGTTCCCAATATAGTCATCTAATTTGCCGGCGTATTCGCGAGGCAAACGTCTACTGCGAATTATTACCATACAATACACCCGCCAAAGTGATCAAAGAGATTGATCCAAAGGGAATAATATTTTCTGGCGGTCCAGCAAGCGTTTATGCCGAGAATGCTCCAAAACCAGATAAAGAAATTTTCAACATGGGCAAGCCCCTACTTGGCATTTGTTATGGCCATCAGGTGCTAGTCAATACCTTCGGCGGCAAGGTCAAGCGCAGTAATAGCAGAGAGTACGGCAGGTCTGTGCTTATAATTGAGGGAAAAGAAGAAGACACACCAGACCTCTTCAAAGGTCTAGGTCCAGGCATTATGAACTGCTGGATGAGCCATGCCGATGCAGCAGAAGAATTGCCTGAGGGTTTTAAGGTGCTGGCACGTACTGAGAGTTCGTTCTCGGCTGCTATTGGCAACATCGACAAGAAGTACTATGGAATTCAATTCCATCCAGAGGTAGTTCACACTGAAAAGGGCACTCAAATTCTGAAGAACTTTGCACAGACGATAAGCGGGGCCAAACCTGAATGGAATATTGAGAGCTTCATTGAGTCTACAATCAATGACATTCGTAATCAGGTAGGTAAAGAAAAGGTTCTTGCTGCTGTGAGTGGAGGAATTGACTCGACTACGGTTGCAGCATTGATGCACAAAGCTATTGGCGACCAACTGAGCTGTGTTTTCATCAACCATGGTCTCCTGCGCCAGGACGAGGAAAAGGATGTAGTTAAGCTCTTCAAGGATCACCTTGGTATCAATGTCATCTATGTCAATGCCGAGAAGCAGTTCCTTGGCAAATTAAAAGGTATAAGTGACCCAGAGGAAAAGCGCAAGGTAATAGGAGAAGAGTTTGCTAACGTTTTTGCTGCTGTTGTGAAAAAGAAGAAGAATAATGACGAGGGAAAGGATACTGATTCATTTCAATGGCTTGCTCAAGGCACATTATACCCTGATGTAATTGAAAGTGGTGTGTCAAAGGGGCCCGCAGCGGTGATTAAAACTCATCACAACGTAGGCGGTCTACCAAAGTGGCTCAATCTCAAAGTAATCGAACCGCTCCGCTACTTGTATAAAGATGAAGTGAGAAAGGCGGCAAAGCTGCTTGGAGTGCCAAATGAACTGCTAAGGAGGCACCCCTTCCCAGGACCGGGACTGGCTGTTAGGATAATTGGCGAAGTTACTCCTGAGAAGATCAGAATATGCAAGCAT
>JBKPEN010000018.1:0-9512 GCA_046728425.1 Thermoproteota archaeon | reverse complement strand
TAAATGATCCGAAATTTGCCAGGGGGACAACGCCTTAAGGTAGAAGTAGAGGTAGAGATACCCTTTTCGAGCAGCGCAGAAGCAAATGCAGCTATGAATGCATTAATACCAGACAATATTAACTTTCCAAAGGGTCTGTCACTAAAAATGTTTTCAAGAGGCTCCAAACTTTCAATTGAGTTGACAAGCAAAAATATTCCAACCGCAACAGTATTGAGTACTCTTGACGAGATTCTTGAACACCTATCTATAGCAAAGAAAGTGATGGCCGGCTAATGTTAGACCCAAGAATTTTAAAAGAAAACCCGGGAGCGGTTCGGGAGATGCTCAAAAAGCGCAATATGGCTGATTTCCCGTTGGATGAATTGATATTGCTTCACAAGCTCAGAGGTGATTTCATTACCAAGACTCAGCAGCTCAGGAGACAAAAGAACCTCCTCTCTGAAACTATTGCAAGAAAGAAAAAGTCCAAACAGGATACCTCTTTTGAGCTTGCTGAGATGAAGCAGGTGAGTGCATCCCTTGATCAGGCTGAATCTGAAGCAATCCAAATTGAAGAAAAGTTCAACCAGCTGATGATGACTTTACCCAACTTATTGGACAACACAGTACCAGTTGGCAAAGACGAACACGATAATAGGATTGTTAGGCATAATGGGGAAATAATAAGGCCAAATTTTAGCGCAAAGGACCACATTGACATTGCGACTACATTGGATCTTGTAGATCTAAATCGCGCGGCCAAAGTATCAGGCGCAAGATTCTACTTCCTGAAAAATGAGCTTGTAAAGCTGAATCAGGCATTAGTTAGCTTTGCACTAGATTTTTTGTCAGAACATAACTATACCCTTGTCCAGCCACCATACATGATTAGAAGACGGCCGATGGTAGGCTCTGTCATACTAAATGACTTTGAGGATGTAATCTATAAAATAGAAGAAGAGGATCTTTACATGATAGGAACATCGGAGCATGCAATAGCAAGCATGCATATGGATGAGATCCTTGAAGGGATAAAGCTTCCCATAAGGTATGGCGGTTTTAGTTCATGCTTTCGTAAGGAGGCTGGTGCACACGGCAAGGATATGAAGGGGATATTCCGTGTCCATCAGTTCGAGAAGGTGGAGCAATTTATCTACTGCAGGCCAGATGACTCATGGAGAGAACATGAAAGGATGCTTGCAGTATCCGAAGAATTTTTCCAGCAGCTTGGCGTTCCTTACCGTGTAATGCTTCTGTGCTCAGGCGACATTGGTAAGATATCAGCTAAGACATATGATATTGAAGCGTGGATGGCAGGACAAAATGCCTTCCGGGAGATTGTTTCTTGCTCAAACTGCCTAGATTACCAAGCCCGAAGGCTTGGCATACGGTTCCGTGACAAGACAAACGAAGAAACGCGCCTTGTGCACACGCTCAACAGTACTCTTGTTGCAACAGAGCGTACTATGGTAGCAATACTTGAAAACTTCCAGACCTCAAATGGAAGCGTGAAAATACCAAAGGTGCTCCGAAAATACATGGGTGGCCTTGAAGAGATTCGAGTCCGCAATTGACGCATCATATATATATTATCTCTCTTAGTCAAAGTATAGGAAGGAAAACATCTTATGGCGAAGGGAGCAAGAAAGGGAGGCAGAGTTCGCGATAAATGGCGCGACAAACAGTGGGTAGTTGTCAATAAACCCTCAGGGTTCGAACCGCAAGTGCCCATTAACTATATCCCGGTTACAGATTCAACTCAAATAAAGGGACGCACAATTGAAAATACACTGCACGACATGATGAAAGGAAACCCTGATCAAAGTATGGATCAGCACCAAATCAAAGTCTTTATTCAGATAGACAAGATAACCGATGGTGTAGCTACGACCATTTTTAAAGGGCATGAATATGCTAAGGAGTTTCTCAGAAGCCTGATCCGAAGAGGTAGCTCAATGGTCACATTTACTCATGAATATACTACGATAGATGGCCATACGTTTAGAGTTGCAATAGTTGCATTCACCCACCGGAGAGTTAATTCATCAAAAAAGCATGAAATAAGGTTGATAGCACAAAAGATACTTTCGGACAGGATCCCGCGGATGACAGTTGATCAATTCATACAAGAAATTACGGGCAGTCGAGATGAAGATACTCCAAGGGAGACCAATAGTAAGCTTGGTGCCCTTTTACTTGAAGAAGCAAAAAAAATAACTGCAATCCGGCACCTAGGCATCAGGAAGACAAAGCTCATATCAACAGCAGAATCAAGGGCGGTTAACGAGGCCAAAACAATTGAGTCTGCTGCTCCAGCAGCCTAGTAACATGGCACATGGCATATAGCTTTTTTTAGCGAGTTCTTAATAATCTCTTTCAGATGTCTGAAGAAGACAACCCCAAATTTTCTGCAGCTGAAATCAACCTTGTACTACATGCCACAGAAGATGAAGACAAGGTGCTCAAGGCTATAGAAGACGTACTCTTGGTGCCATCTGAGCGTTTTTCAAGCTCACCTTCACAGGGACATTACAAGAACAAGATCCTATTACAGAAGGCAATACTTTCGAGTCAAGAGGCACGCTCCCTGGCGAAGCGGGTTATCTCTCTGCTGAACAGTGCAGATAGAAAAGATCTATCACGGTTAATTCACGAGCATTCTGACGAAAAGGGCAACCTCTACATCCGACTTGAAAAGCAGAGAATGTGTCAGGGCAGGGTGTCGCTATCAGAAACTGATGCCATAAGGATAAGGTTTAAGCCAGTAAAACGTTACAAACCTTCGAGCGCCATTCAAGGTTACGAGGGACTCTTTGATTTACATTTGAACGGTTAACTTGCTAAAACTACGTATCAAATTGGAAAAATATATAGGTGATTGGATCATCATGTCTGCAAAATCACACATCGGCGGGATAAGGAGGCGCTTCTTTTCAACCGAATAGACCTTTGCGTCAGCGGCAACTTTGATCTTGCATCAAGGCTCAAGGTGCTTTCAATTAGTAGAGCTGGCGTCCCCTTTGATGGCAAGATACGGGAAGGTCTAATTTGCAGGCTAAGAATGGTGCCGCGACTACCCTTTAATTATCCATACTTGGTAGTTTCCGAGGATGTGAGCGAACCGGCTGACGTTATAATGATCAAAGACTTTAACAAAGTCAAGAAACAACTAAAGGAAAAGGTTAAGAAAGGAACCGGCCTTGAAGTGACAGTTAATCCTGCAAGAAAGATGGACAGTGGTTCCTTGGGTAGGTGGTTTAAAAACCTAGGTGATTTGTATACATTTTGCCATTTAGCGCGATGCCAGTTCATCATATCAAGCGGTGCTACATCAGAATATGGAATGATTTCAGGCCCTTGCCTTGACGCAATATTGAAGACGGTCGATATCGATCCTCAAAACCATTGGATCAGCTTAGGAAAATGGCTTGAGGGAAAGCTATTAAGGAATGTGACCTATGCTTAAGAGGCGCTCTAAGCGACGCTACCTTTCTATTATCCATGCTGGAGAATCCAGTGCTTCAGTTAATGCAATCACAAAACGTTTCTGTGAGCTTTTTGGAACTATTGCTGCAGAAAAGGCAGCTATAAGGCTGGTTCGACAGGGAGCAAATGAGTCTATAATAAAGTGCAGACTAGACGAGCTAGAAAAAGTCCTTGTGGCAATCGCTCTGATCGATCCTCCAGTAGTTACAATTGCCATGTCAGGTAGCATACGGCAATTACAAAGAGAGAGACGGCAATATTCTGACTTAAAGGGGAGGGTCATTTTTTGATATGGATAGCCCAAAGAAATATAGAGATCGATTTTTACTGTGCCATCCAAATGTTCTTAGGCGTTATTGATGATGGCGGACTGGGATCAAGGTAATTGGGAATGCTTGCATCATGTGATACTACCACCACCACCACCACTGCCACCAACAATCCGTATCTTCACCTTTGGTAATACAGAGTGGAATTCCAAAGGATCTACATGCGTCCAAGGAACTTAGGTGGGTGATAGAGAAAAAACAGCAGGCGCTTTCGTACATCTTCCTTTATAAAAGTCTAAACAAGATGCAGAATAAAAACAGGATAAGATAAAATTGTGTGTCTTTATGTGAGGCGCCAAAAAATTCGTGGTGGCTTTAATGTACCATTCCTAGGGCTGTGGTTACATCTGATACATTCTTGTATTCTCGTTCTTCTAGCTTTTGTAAGGCTGATAGTATTTCCTCTCTATTTTCTACATTCTTATTACTTGCTCCTGAACTTTGTTGTTGTCTTGCAAAGGAAAGTATTCTATTCTTATCAGCTGGAAAATCCATATCTTTCAACATTTGTCCTATAGCTGCTACCTTTGAGTAACTTTCCACATTTACTTCCTTTCTTTGACCCTCAACCCCTGCTTGTTCGCTTACAACTCTCCCAGTCCTACCTTGCGTATCATCGTCTTGAGGGATTTGATTAGGATTCTCTCTTTTACTTGATGTACTTCCTTCCACAGAAGAAACTGGACAACATCATAATTAAAATGTCGCTTATATAGATGGGCTCTAGCAGATGACAAGTACCTTTGATATAGAAAAAGAATCATTAAAGGACTAGTACGGAAATAACCTTAAGATCTATTATTTGTCCCTTAGTTTATGTACTACTGCGCAGTTGAATAATGCGTCGACATTGCATTTCGGAACAGGCAGATTGGCATTATCGTTGAGCTAATAGCTCCCTCATTCTCTTTAATTACATCTCGTTACTGACAATCATTGTCTTTCATTCAATATTTGACAAAACGCTCTTTTTCAGAGAGAGTGTGCCATCGCTAAAAAACCTTCTCAATCATCGATTTGAAAAATCCAAGTCACATCCTATGCCGTCTCCTAAGTGTTTTCAGTTGCAAATGGCATTTTGTCATCAATGCTCAATATCTTCATTTTGCTATACACTTATTTGATTCCAAAGTCGTCTAAATGTCGTCTTAAAATTCCTGAATCGTGGCAATTAGCAAACTGAGGAAGGATCTGTAATCTCATGATAGTTTATTGTATCCAGCCACATTTATCCAAGAGGTTGTGAGAAGATTATGATGCCCATAAATGGAAAGGCCCAAGGGGATATTAGTAATATATCGGCTTAAATTCAAATTCGAGCATGATTTTGAGAAAGCCGTACAAACCTTCAGGTTTGGCCAAAACATGGCTAGATATGTAGAGTCATTGCAGAGACCCTTTGCTCTTCAACATCCTGGACTAGATTACCCAATGATAACAACAGCCCCTGCCGAAGTAAATTTCTGCAAAGAGGATCTTGTCATTTATTTATGCTCATATGAGTTAAAACAGTATACGAAAACCTCACCAACGCCCAATAACATAATAAAAGGAGCATCAGTGCAGATGCCAAGAGTACCTTATTGTTATGAGCTCTTCCTGAAGGGGACCTTTGGACAGACCGCAGATGTATTAGTTGCAGCAAGTGAAGATATTTAGTATGGTAAGTGACTTCGTAGCAAACTATTATCTTAGGTGGTTAAAAAAGATCTTCAGATGGTGAAGAAAAAAGATGAATGTTAAGGGCGTCTAAGTTTACGCTAATGATTGCCTTTTGAATAAAAGGTATCTTAAGGACTAGTTTCCATTGGGGTCTCTGCAATAAACAGTTTACCACTCTGATCTTTTCAACAAGCGTTAGGTGAAGAACACCACTGCCACAGTTTTGGTCTATCATTGGAAAAGTTAAACGAAAATTTAACCTTCACTACTCCTAGGATCTTGTTCTTTATGCAAACTGTGATACAAATACTGATTAGCTATGTCGTAGTTGCTTTCGAGTGTTATTCTTCTTCTTCTTCTTCTTCTTCTTCTCCTCCTCCTCCTTTTCCTTTTGCTCCAGTCCTTGGTATCTTAGCGTTCAGTTGAACCTAAAGTGTTCATGTAAAATACGACGCTTACTGTTGTTGAGACCTCTTGCTGCCCGGGCAGAATTTGCGTAGGGGCCGACACGCTGGCTGCTCCTGTAGCTGAAGCTTCTTGAAGGTCGACGCGGAATACCGGAAAGTCTATGGGGTTGATGGTTGCACTCTCTACACCGGCTACTGTCATATCAAGGGCTTCAGCTGCAAGGTTTGCTCTCTGGCGTGCGTTGGCTATCGCGTCTCCTATCAGGGTGTTGCGTATTTCCTCTTGCCTATCAGGCGATATAAAGAAGAGAATACCATCTACACGATTTGCACCTGCTCTAACTGCAGCGTCTATTACTTGCCCAGCCCCAACATCAGGGGTAGGTGGCGTCACCATGCGCAGAAATGGGACATCAAGTGTTACTGTCACAGTGTTAGTAGCACGGTAGCCGATAATTTCTTGCCTCGTGTCGCATCCAGGGGGAGGAGGATAAATTTCTATGCATGGCTGCAAAGGTTGAATATATTGATAAATAGGCAGCACACTATAGCTACTCGTTTCTATCCGATTTTCGTCAATGCCTAATCCTCTAACTGCAGCTATTACCTGAGCTGTAAGATTGGAGTTTCGAAATACAGCATCTTGTGCACTTGTACCATTTGTCTCAACTCCTACAGTGACAGACAACCGATCTGGCCTCACGTCTGCCGTCGCAGTACTGGATACTGAAAGAGTGGAAAGATTAGCTGACGAGTAATTGTTTTGCCCATCTAAATTTTCATTATCGACGAGATTCGTGTCATTTGCCTGCGTTCTTGTCTGAGTAGCATTTAAGCTGTCTGCTGCTGGCTCTTGATCCTGTGGAATACTTTCTTCAGTAGTCTGTGCCTTGGCAGAGGGTATTTGGCTACCTGCAAGAGGGGTAGCCATAAACAGCGCTAATACAAGCACACACACAAAAAACATGCTTATTCCTTTGGTCTTCATCCTCAGTGTATCAGGAGAATGTTTGATTGTTGACATGTATCGTTATATTAAAGCAACAGGACCTTATTAGCAGAACTCTATCTACTTCACTAGGCAGATTTTATTAGATTTTTCATATGTGATGTATATATAGCAATTCGGGATATAGAAACTGAAGAAAATAGACCGCGGGATGGCATGACAGCAGAGCCTAAATGGATGAATTAGAACAGAACGATCATTCAGCAGCTTCGACTTTGCTGCCGATGGTGATAACACAGAAAAATTCTCAAGAAGGAAGCTCGAGCTGCGACTGCAGAATATAACTAAAACCTAATTCTTTAAGATCCTGGAGGATGAAGGAGTAAGTAGGAAAATTTTTTCATCCGTGATGCTAGAAGAAGCAGCTGCGTTATGATACTTAGAAGGATAGATTTTCTTATTTGTTTTCTGATTAGCATGAACTATCCAGTAGAGATAAAGATAACATTGATGCAATAAGCGAAATACTAATGCCATCAAAAAAAAAAGAAGAAGAACTGCTGTGTAGCAGGGCCACAGAAACTAGTCTGATTATCCAAAGAGGGGGTTTGGTGATTCTAGCTCACCAGGTCCTTGCGTCTCAGGTGGACTCTCTGGTTGTGGTTGTGTTTCACTCGGAGTCTGTGGCTGTGGTTGTGTTTCAGTTGGAGCCTCGCCTCGTACGATTACTTGACCAGTCATCCATGGATGGATTGCACAGAAGTAAGGATATGTTCCAGGCTCTTCAAACGTTACCGTAAAGGAACTAACTAGCGGAAATGGTGGGCCCAATTGCTGTTCTGCTGAAGCCTCTTCTGTCGGCTGGGAGATTCCTTGATTATCTGGGACTGTGAGCACATCGGTTGTGGTACTAGTGGCATTAGTCATTGCAGCTGTTGCATTCGTTGCAGTAGCTCCTCCTCCTCCTGTTGTGCCTGTGTCTGTATTGTTTGGTTGAGCTCCACCAGCAGATGGCATAGGTGCTAATATGATACCAGAATTTAGCGCCTTTACATTGCTGTTAAGGGTCGCCTGTATATCGGTTCCTTCAAGGTAGGTCGTGTGATTGTTTGCATCAAGTACTGCAGGATACCAAGCATGTTTATTTAATGCTACAATTGCGTCTCCGCCATCTGGGGTCTGTATAACGAGAGGCTCTCCAAGGTTAAAAGGTGGCAAGAGCTCAAGTTCTGTCAGGACGCCAGTAGGGGCAGCAAAGGGCAATATTATGTCAGATACAATGCTTGGGTCTTGGACAAAGGTTACTGTGTGGATGTCTGACATTTCAGATGGGCTAACCCAAGTGACGCTTTCTCCTGCGTTGATTTCAACTGACTGAGGCGTGAATGTAAAGTGTTGAATAGTCGCATTGCTCCCTTCACCAATTGAAACCCTTACAGTTCCTGCTGACGAAGATGTCGGTGTTTGGTCAGTTGTATCTGTCGATTCGGTTGGAGTAGTAGGGGTTGCGAAGCTAGCTGGACCACTTAAAACTAAAAGGGTCGCGGCTAAGATCCCAACATAGTAGAATTTCGATTTCATCAAAATGTATGATGATATTTCGCATTTAAGAGATTCTTTAATAGGTTCGTCAATTTCCTCCATAAACCCAAGCAATCTTCTGTTCAATGAAATACAAGCAGTATTTATTGACACTTAATTTCGTAGCTAACGCAGAAGCATATACCGTATTGAACAATCGTTTAGTCTTTGTCTCAATTAGGGAAAAAATGCAATAATTTCATGGACAATATACATCACAATATATTGAATAGTGGAGATATTGAGAGAACTTATACTGAGGAGAGCCGAACTATCGTTGTAATAGAGTGGTTAGTTTGATACCTATCAATTCGGCGGTATAATTCTTGCATCGCAAAGTTGTTGATACTGTAGTGTATCCGCTATTTGTGCAATATGCTTATTGGTCTTGGATATACATTTAGAGCCAAGATTTAAGTGACTTCATCGTCTTAGAAAAAAAAGGGGATGAAGTAAGTTTGCTGCTCCAGGCTGAGCAAAAAGCGATGAAGATCTCGCGACGAACTGACCCTAATTTTATATTTCATGTGAAGCGTAATACTTTTAATCTAAAAAATTTGCATCGTATTGCATTTTTCAACTCGATTTATGATTGATTGTTGCTAGTCTTGCAAATTTGTTTCTACATGATCTTTTCGTCTTGTCCCTTTTACTCCCAAGAAGAATATGATTTCTGTAACAGAAATACGCTTTATATCAAAGACATAGTTAACTATTGCTGCTGAGAACAAGAGTTCGTGCATAAAACAATTATTAATGCAATTGTCCTTGTACAGTCGCTGTAAGAATGGAGATAGTTTATGATTATCCACTTTATCGTCCTCCATCAGAGGCAGACTCTATGATATTTCAGGTGACAATTGGTTGCTCTTTCAACAAATGCTCATTTTGTAATATGTACCGTACTAAAAAATACATTGAGCGACCCTGGGAAGAAATCAAGTCAGAGATCGACATGATTGCCAAGTTCTACCCTGATACCCGGAGGATCTTTCTGGCAGATGGTGATGCGCTCAATCTTCAAAAGGACAGTATGGTGAAGATTCTAAAGTACCTCTATGCAAGTTTTCCAGTACTTGAAAGGATCTCATGTTATGCTATGCCAAAGAACATTCT
>JBKPEN010000189.1:0-9510 GCA_046728425.1 Thermoproteota archaeon | reverse complement strand
GGTCTTCACTGACCTCTCATAGAATTCTCCTGGAGGCCCTGAGAGGTTCGGCAGGTACGGCATGTGTACAACTACTGACTTTTTTTCAATTCCGCTTACACAGAGCTTATCTTTGAAAGAGTTTATCTCACCTCGTGACAGAGGTTTTGCAGTCCACCCGCGGGGGTTACGGCTGAATATTTGAAAGGTAGTACATCCTAATTTTCTTGCATTGTCTACAGAATTTGATATTCCCCCTGCTATAGAAACATGAAACCCTACCCTTACATTCATGGATTCGATATGAAAATAATTTTTGTTACTTTAATTTATTGTAATGGAGTATTTATGGTAGTATGGCTGTATCTTATTGTCGGGTTTGTCTTCTATAAGAATGGCCGGCAGTGACTTGGCCAAATATCCATTTTTGAATGAAGCTGGCGAATACCTGCGAGAATCGAGGTTTGGTTGGGACGAGCTTGACAGGCCGGATATGAAGTATATTATCGACCGAGCCGCCGACCGTATTGAGGTAGGGGTAGACGGGAAGGTATACGACAACTTAGAAAGATACGAAATTGAGATCCTTACATTCCTTATTTCTCTTGTGATGGTAAAGTCAATTGGCATTGATCAAGTACTGAGAAAATTTGCGCTAGCGGAAGCAAGAAGGACAGAGAAATTTCTTACAGAGGACTTGAGAAAGCATAGCGAAATTAAGAGGCGTTCTGTTCTTACCAAAATCTTTGAGGACCTGTTCAAACTGAAAATCGTCATATCAGAGGATCAGCGTCTATTTAAGGTCCAAGTTGTTGACTATCTTGCAAGAGCTTCTCACTTCCACGAACAGGAATGGAAATTAATCAACAGACTTGTCCACAACGGCTATGTTTATCTCGACGCTGATGAGACCGTTAGACTCATTAGAAACGAGCTCTCAGTGCTGATTGATGACAAAGTTAAAGGAATGACCCTTCCAACTCTGCCGCAGGCCATAAAATCAAGAGCTGACCAGCTACGGTTAAAACTCTCATCACGTTATCAGCACCCAGGCGCGGTGGCAGTAACAGACTACCCACCATGCATCAAGCATTCGCTCGAATTCATGAATAGAGGCGATAATCTACCCCACTCAGCACGAGTGATGCTTGCCACCTACATGCTAGCCATAGGCAAGCCGGTGGATGAAATCGTCAGAATGTTTGAAAATGCTCCTGATTTTAACGAAAAGATTACTCGATACCAAGTGGAGCATCTAGCCGGCATGAAAGGAAGCTATACCAAATATTCTGTTCCTTCATGCGATAAACTGCGCAACGAAAATCTCTGCTTTGCAACTGCTGAATGCGATGGCCTAATAAACCCAGTTCAATTTGGCAGGAAAAAGAAGAAATGAGAGGGAATCTTAGTGCCGACAAGACTATTTCCGCAATAAGAAAAGCCTTCCGTGAATATTACTTTAACCAGTCAAAGGCAATTGAAGAGCCTCCCAGAATGGACCAACGCGAGTTTGGTTATATGCATTTTGGACAGGCAGGCATGCTCCGGCATCTATCATTCAAAAGCATGAAAGAGCTTGATGCTATGCTTGTCAAAGAAGCACCTTCTGATGTCTATTGCTCAAATGCTTATTACCGATTTCCAACGCAACAACCTATGCAAGAGAAACAGTGGATGGGCGCAGACTTGATCTTCGATATCGATGGTAAAGATCTTAGCATGCCCTGTATTCCATCGCACTCGTATTCAATCTGCACAGAGTGTGGCTATGCATCGTCTCCACCAGCTCCTCGTCCTGAACAGTACAAAGAAAGAACTTCATATTCTTGTCCGTCCTGTGGCTGCAAAAAAGCAGACGATGTTTCCATTCCTTGCAGCAGGTGTATAGATGGGTCAAAAAAGGAGGCTAGACGGTTGATGGATTTTTTGGTAGCAGACATTGGCCTGGAGCATAGTGCTATTAACATTTACTTTTCCGGTAACAATGGCTTTCATGTACAGATAGATGACTATGCATGCGCCTCGCTCGATCCGCAAGCTCGCTCCGACCTTGTGGGCTACCTCTCAGGGTCAGGCCTAATGTTGGAAAGTATCGGGGTAAGAAAGACAAACACGGAGGATTTATTTTACATAAAATTCCCAAAAAGCGGACTTGCCTACGGCTGGAGAAGAAGAATTGCAGTGAAGCTCAAGATCGACATGACATCGGCAATCAAGCTCAGGAATATTGTCAACCAAAAGGGTGGCTATGAAGCATTCAAAGTTGAACTTTATAGATTAGCAAAGGAGATGGGAGTGCGAATAGATCCGCAGGTGACAACTGATGTTCATAGGGTGTTTAGGATGCCTGGTACGCTCAACAGCAAGAGTGGGCTGTCCAAAACAAAATCCAGCCATCTCTATTCTTTTGACCCCTTTGTCCACGCATGTGTCCTTGGCGATAGCAATATAAGCATCAGGGTTAAGACACCGGTCAAGTTGAAGCTAAAGAAGAACACTTTCAACATTTCAAAAGAATCAGTTGAATTGCCTGCATATGCGGCGGTGTATCTTATGTGCAAAGGGCTCGCAGAAGCAAACTAGCTTATGGACCCAATAGACTTGCGAATCACGGTCATTTATCATGATAGACATAAAGCACCCACAGATGCGCTAAAAAAGTTGAGTCCGAGTAAACTCAAAGCAGCTGGTAACATATATTCTATAACCAGAAAGTATACAATCACGAAGTATATACTCTATTGCAGGTCTGGTTAAGCTCGGAAAGAGACAGGCAGTCCCTACGAGTACAACTGCAAACTTTTCAACTCATGGAATGAATCAGGAAGTCTGATCAATAGTTCTACAATGGAAGTTCGAAGCTATATCTTTGAAGTTTGTATTGTATGGCACCTGACTATAAAGCTCCCAGCGGACTCCGTTGACCAGATGTCATGCGAGAAGTCAATCAAAAAATAGCAGTTCGAAAGGGTTTTCTTTAGTCCAGAGTCGAGGACTGCTGTTCAGACCGGAATTTATGCTCACTCACCCTAAGTTTAAAGGAGTACAGGCCAGAGCTGCACTACTAAATTGTACTTGGCTATTCTAAAATTATCTATAAGGTCTTTTATTAAATGGTGTAAGGAAAATCAATATATTAATTGGAACACCACCTCAATCCGACTAACCTTGGCATATTGCTCCAACTATACTGGGATAATAGAGAAATACCGTATTTCAAAGGGGTAGATAACCTGATTGGCGGCACTAGTAGTTGACAATCTATCACCGTTTACAGAAGATATACTGTCTTGTATTTGTCAATTGGACAAAACGTATCTTCACAAGAGGTTCTCAGAAGTTTCTAATGAGGATCTCGGCCAATGCGACAAAGTAATATTGTCAGGCAGGCGTAAATTCAGCAAGGAAATTAACGCGGTAAATTCCAGCATCATAAGATACTGCGACAATAGTGATAAACCTCTCCTGGGTATCTGCTATGGGGCAGAAATAATAGCGCTTACCCTTGGAGGCTCAATACGTAGAATGCAGGCTCATATTCAGGGGATGACAGAAGTGATGCTTTCAAGTCAGAATCCCCTGACTGAAGGGAAGAAGTCGATCTCAGTATACGAAAGTCACAGATATTGCATTGCAAAATTACCCTCAAAATTTAAGCCACTTGCAAGCTCCAAGTACTGTGAGTACGAGTTATTCTCAAACAACAACGGCAAGACGTATGGTACACAATTTCACCCAGAAAAGAGTGGGGGCGATGGTCTCGCACTTCTGAAAAATTTTCTGGCTACATAAGAAGAATTTTATTTGCTTGCCAGACAAAGAGAGAGTATAAGCTTGGAATCCCAACCAGAGCATTTCATCACTTTGCCTCTTGTAAGCAAGAACGAAGACAGTGTAGAACTACCACTTGTAATGAATGTTGTCATCAAATATTGGGGTGAAGATATTTCTCCACCGATATCTGGTCTAGCAACCAATAGACCTGCTGCGATGACTCATGGGATTGAGCTTGCAGAAACACGGGGTTTTTCTTCATACATTTACCAGGGCTCAATGAACGATCTGAAAAAGCGAATCGATCAAGGCATACCACCTATAGTAATAATGCCGGGTATACAGGATACCGTGCAACATGCAATGGTCGTTTCAGGCTATGACAACGAGGAGCAAAGGATCCTTACTTATGTCCCAGAACCAGATAAGATGGGTGCAATTCCCGAGTCAAAGTTTCAGCAGGATTGGGAGCAAGACGACATGATTTCTATAATTATGATTCCCTCAGACATGAAGGATCTGCTAAAAAATGAGAACCTGAAGTTCGTCAAATCCAATAGGTTTTGCTTTGAGGCAGAAGGATTGAGACAACAGGGGAAATTTAACAAGGCCATCGAAATCTTGCAAAAGGCAACCGAAATCGAATCGGACAATGCGCAAGCATGGAGTCTTCTTGGAGGTATTTATAACGAGGCAAACTCCGAGAAGGCCATCGCTTGCTACGAAAAGGCAATCAAGCTGAATGGGAGGTATTATCTTGCATATCGGGGTCTCGGCAATTATTATCTGAAAAAAAACAAGAATTCACTCGCAGAAGAATATTACAGCAAAGCAATAAACATTAATCCCTCCCGATTTGGCCCGATATACAAGAATCGCGCAATAGCAAGGATGCAACTAGGCAATAATAAAGGTGCAAAAGAAGATCTAGTCAAATATCTAGAGCTAACACCGGCTGCAGAGGACCGAAAGAGCATACAAGAAGCCTTGAACCAGTTTTGATCTGTCTTTATAAAGCATTTGCTTCGTTTCAGCTATCAATCAAGCTTTTTGACCTTTACAAGGCCCCATGCATGGTCGGACATTTATAGAACGACCATACAATTAATGACGCATCCGTCGTGGGGCTCCTCAGCAATATTGTAAGATTTGAAAATAGGCATCATTCCAAAGATAATTAGACATTCAAACAAATACGACTGTATCGAGGACATAGTAGAGAAAACAAGGAAAGTTGGGCAGGAGGGATGCCATTAAACTAGATTTACCGAAAGAGGGTTAAGGTTCCAGACCGGATGTTATTTCTCATCTCTATAAACTCTATATCATGGGGATTATTATTGGTCTGATAGTCATGCGGGCCATCCATTTTTTGGTATGGGCGCCTTCTAGCACCAGAGCGGAGGGACTTTCACAACAGCGAGGAGCCATTCTTCATATGCTGAGTTATAAAACGAAAATTAAGGTTTATGCACCCATAAAATATCCTTTCCTCTTCTGCAGAACACTCTCTCTGTTGGCATCTAAAAAGCCCAATAGCGGCTCAGAAATTTTGAATGTTGGTTTAGTATATTTTTTCCTGCGTATTCATGTTGCTGCTGGAGAATGACAGCAACACCAGACTTTGGATGATAACTTGTTCATATTCGCGCAGATGGCCAGTTCTCGTGAGAAAGAGTTCTAATCCGATATAGTTTACAAGCTTCCCCAACGAACCTGCCACACTACAAATGTTGCTGTTTGAAAATCTTAGAATCTATTATTATTTTCTTAGTTGCATCCAGAAGCTTCTCTATGTCACTTTGTTCGTGGGCAAAGGACAATGCCGCCATCTTTGTCGGCAGAAAAAATATTCCATGACTCGACATGAGTGCAAGATGGTATGTTTTTAAAAGTTCTCTGTTCGACTTTGCTACATCGGTTGCATCGATAACCGCATTCTTGGTAAAGTGTGTCAAAAACATAGAACCTATACCCGTCACTTGGCATGGAATTCCAGATTCGCCAAATAATTTGGCTAGTCCTTTTCTTGCCATTCCGCCGAGTCTTTCTAGTTTGCTGTACACCTGCTGTCTGTTTTTTTTCAAATAGGTCAGCGTCAAAAGACCTGCAGTCATTGTCATCGGATTAGCTGAAAAAGTCCCACCTCCTATAGCACAGCGTGATTCTTTATCTGCCTTTGCAACAGGGTCTGCAAGAGACATTATGTCTTTGTCCCCACACAAAACACCTATCGGCATGCCGCCACCGGCTACCTTGCCAAGAGTAAACAGATCAGGTTCTAGTCTGAAAATATGTGCAGCCCCATGAAGTGATAGCCTAAAGCCTGTGACTATCTCATCCAGTATAAAAAGGCTGCCATTCTTTTTAGCAAATTCCTCTAGGCCCTTCAGGTAGCCGTCAATTGGGGGGATGCATCCTGCGCCGCCGAGCATTGGCTCGATGATAATGCATGCTAAATCGTCCTTAACTGTCTCAAGTACCTTCAGCGATGCGTCGAGGTTGTTAAATGGTATCGATTCCACAAATTGTCCCTCATCCTGAACAAGACCTAACCCTTCATCTTGCTCAAATGGATAGTTCACTGTTTGCATTAGTGTGGTATTGAAGCCGTGCCAACCGCCTATCGCCTTTGCAACCGTTCGTCTCCCAGTTCTTGCTCGGGCAAGCCTGATAGCATACATGGTAGCTTCTGAACCGGTGCTGCTAAAGCGCATCATTTCGGCCCGAGGCATCAATCTTTGGATAGTTTCTGCGAGCTCAACGCTCACTTCATTGACCGTGCCATAAAGCATGCCATTTTTTGCCTGCTCCGCTAGAGCATTTACAACGACCTTAGGTGAGTGACCTAGAATAAGCGCCCAGTGTCCCATCCAATAATCTGTATATTTATTGCCATCAACATCGGTTAGTTGCTTCCCCTTTGCGTTGGTTACAAAAAACGGATAAGGCTCGAAATGGCGAATATTGTGATTCACTCCCCCTGGAAAGACTTTGACAGCTCGGGAGTAAAGGCGGCTCGACTTTTTTGTTTTGTGTTTGTAATTTTCAGTAAAGTCATGCTGCATAGATATGGACCTGCCTGTAAACTGGTCGCTCTATAATCTTTTCCTTTTAAACATTGTTTTCAATCGATACAGATGTGAATGTTTTGTGATCTCAGCTCGGCTATTACGTAACATACTCCTTCTATATCAAGCACGTGAAGTCAAGGGTGAAAGCTTTCAGGGAATTTCCATAACGAGTAGAGGATCAAACAGGATCTGCATACAGTATATACGAGGAATTACAGAAGCTTCGCACTAGCCTAAAGAGATCTCCTGGAGGCTTGTTGATATTTTTATTGTTTATCCGAACAACACATACACACATAGTCTCTTTGTCTACTCGAGACAAAAGTTTGGTCTATTGATAATATTAAATTCTATTACATCGTAGTATATTTTTCCTTGATGTTCATCACACCTCGCCATGCTCAATACCCCTATTATGTATTTACTATAACCCTTGTGTCGAATCACTTAATAGGGCTTGTAAATGTTATCATATTTTTTAGCAAAGTAAAATAATAGAGCTGGCGGGTTAAATCGTATGATAGAAGAAAAGCTTGCTTCACTTGATATTAGCCTTCCTATTCCGGCCGAGCCAGTGGGGTCCTATCTCCCTGTGGTCGTTTCCGGCAATCTTGCTTTTGTGGCTGGACAGATCCCGATTGAAGGAAACATTGTGAAGTTTAAAGGCAAGGTTGAGTCAATAGAATTGGGTCAAGAAGCCGCACGCTTGTGTACGCTAAACGCACTCGCACAATTAAAGTCGTCTCTTGGCAGCCTCGATAAGGTCAAGCGAGTTATTAAGGTCACAGGTTTTGTTAACTGCGAGCCTTCATTTATCGACCATGCCAAAGTAATCAACGGCGCATCAGATCTGTTAGTAAATATCTTTGGCGAAAAAGGCAAACACGCAAGGGCAGCCGTGGGTGTAATTGGACTACCTCTTGATAGTACCGTGGAGATGGAGTTTATAGTAGAGATTTAGAGGTATATATGCGAGCAGAGGTCTCATGCTGTTAGCCTATTATCGATTGATATCCTATTGCAAGAAAAATTCCAAAATAGGCGGAGTTCACTCTTTGTCTGTCGGATATTTACTATAGGCTTTTGTGATGCGAAATATAATTACTCAGTGTCGTCACATATCTTTCTATTCAGAGTTTCTATGAACTTTTGAAGATTAGCCTTTGGAATTACCGCGCCACAAGCTTTGTCGTGGCCGCCCCCACTTCCTCCAAGCTCCGATGCAATGTCATTTGTTAGTCTTCCAAGGTGCACCTTGCATTGGGCTGACCCTCGTATCGAGACAACGTAGGAGTTGATGTCGCCCTTCAACTTGTAGACAATTGCGACAGGTTTGCCAGAAGAACCCAGCACGAAATTTACTACCGTGCTTGATGATAGTTCTACTGCACTAGGAGCATGGGCAACATTATCCAATTTTACAACTGACTCCTGTATTGACTCGACTGCATTCCCTATCTTTTTTGCAAATTTTTCTGCCATGTCGAAACCACCTTTGATATCATGTGGATATTTCATCTTGGCGAGTGTCTCAACCATCTTTATAAGAAAGGAATCATTGTGCTGGTTCGAGGATATCATATAGGATAGTGCAGTTGATTCTAGCATCAAGAACTGGCGATCAAACCTTGAAACAATGGCTGATGCAAGGGGTTTGTTCTCCATATAATCAGTAAGGGCACCCATTGCGGCAAGAAACGCCGCATGGTCTGGAAGTTTTTTCTTATATTTTGTATAAACTTGGATGCTTGTGCACTCTTCGGTCGTGCGTGTCAACGTTACGTCTGCTTTCTTAATGGTATGGAGCGCGTCTTTGCTAATGTCATGATGATCAATATAGATAACTTCTGCCCCTGTGGAAACTATTTTCTGAAGCAATTCTGCGAATCTCTGTTCATTCTTTTTTGACAATCCCAGATCGCATATGAACAATTGCTCGATTTTATCAAACATTGACGCTACCTTTTCTAATCTTGAAATTAGGTTGGCATAGTCAACTAGTATCACTTTTGATATATCAAAGGCTGCATTGATAAGTGCAGCAGAGCAGATGCCATCTACGTCTTCTTTATGTGATATGCAAAAGCTTGGCATTACATTCAGTGTCAAGCATTCATATTCCCCAGATTTAATGGTTCGTTAATTACATTTTAGTTAAGTGAACTTTTTGAGTAGAGTATAAAAAATGTTATAACCGCCGTGAAGGGACCACAGGATCTTGTCTCTTGTGACATTTCTTTCTATACGAAATGTTCTTTGCGTGTTTCCGAGGCTGCAAGAAGTTGGCTGGTGTGTCTGTTGCCACCGCTACATCTGTGGCTAACCACCAACGATTGATGGCACAGAGTAGTTGGATTTAGTGCATTGGGCTATTGGGAATGGCAGGCTGAACACCTCGCCGAAGCTTGGTGCTTACACCTCCATCCCATCAACGCCATCTTCTATGGCCGCCCTTTTCCTTGCGGACGGCTGTCTTTTCTCGGGAAAGGCTTCGTCCTTAGATGCTTTCAGGACTTATCCTAGGCAGCTTAGCTGCTCAGCATGCCCTGTCGGACAGCTGATAAACCAGAGGCTGCGCTGCCCTGTTCCTCTCGTACTAGGGGCAACTTCCCCTCAGACAACCACGCCCCTGTCAGGCAGAGACCGACCTGTCTCACGACGGTCTAAACCCAGCTCACGTTCC
>JBKPEN010000077.1:0-4990 GCA_046728425.1 Thermoproteota archaeon | reverse complement strand
TATTTGTCACATGCACGGGACAAACACGCGTGATAAGGAAGGAGCATTTTCTTAAGATGAAGAACGCTGCCATCCTGGCAAACGCAGGCCACTTTGATATCGAGATCGATATTGAGAGCCTTTATGACATCAGCTGCTGCCAACCTGTGCAGATTAGTCCAAATATTGAGCGCTTTGACGTTAATGGAAAGAAGTTGTTCCTCCTGTCAAAGGGGAGAGTAGTCAACTTAGTTGCTGCAGAAGGCCATCCGCCAGAAGTGATGGCTCTCTCATTTGCCAACCAACTGCTATCCATTTTGTATATTGCAAAAAACTATGACAGGATGGAAGTAAAAGTGCATAGCGTACCAGAGCAGATCGATCAAGATGTTGGAAGCTATGCACTTGATTCGATGGGGATCAAGATAGATCAAATGACAGAGGAGCAAGAGCGCTACCAGCACTCCAGTTAGGTTAAAATGCTGTGCGTTGATTGCAAGTGTGATGCCGAATAATATCAGTAGCGAAAGCGCAGTCATTACAAGTGCACTCCCTTATGCAAATGGCGATATTCATTTAGGCCACATAGCCTCCACATATTTACCGGCAGATATTTTCACACGTTTTTTGAGACTCAACGGGTTGAAGGCGTACCATATCTGTGCTACTGATGATTTTGGAACTCCGATCTTGATAAGAGCAGAAAAAGAGAAAAAAAGTCCCAAAGATTATGTTGAATACTGGAACAGGCAGGACAAAGAGGATTTTGAATCATTAGGTATTTCATTTGATTTTTTTTATAATACAAGCTCCAAAGAAAATGTTGAGTTTGTCCAGTATGTTTTCAAACAATTGCTCGAGAATGGCCACATTTATGACCAGAACGTAATTCAGTTCTACTGCACCTATGATAATAAATTTTTACCAGACAGATATGTAATTGGCAGGTGCCCTTACTGCAATGCAGAAAACCAGTATTCAGATTTGTGTGAAAATTGTGGCCGCGTCCCCGAACAGATACTGGACCCCAAGTGTGCAATATGTGGCAGGCCACCTGTCAAAAGAGAGAGCAAACACTACTTTTTCCGTCTATCAAGCTTTGAAGGTAGACTGAAAAAGTGGCTCTTGTCTAACGCGCACTTGCAGCCAGATGTTAAGAACTATGTCATAAGCTGGATAAACGAAGGACTGCAGGATTGGGACATCACCCGTGACCTTTCATGGGGCGTGCCAATACCCCTGCCAGAGGCAAAAGGCAAGGTATTTTACGGCTGGTTTGATAACCACTTATGCTATATCTCATCCCTTGTCAAGTTCGTCAAGGATAGGGGAGGCGACGGCAAAAAATTCTGGAATGAAGCAGAGATCTACCATTTTATTGGCAAGGATATTATCTATCACCACTACCTCTTCTTGCCGGCGATACGCCTTGGCATCAATTCAGAATACAAGCTTCCAGAATATATCCCCACACGGGGTCACCTTATGCTGCAAAACCGAAAGATATCAAAGAGCAGAAACTGGTATATTGGCCTGAAGGATTTTACTTCTGCATTCAACCCTGACTATTTGAGATTCTATATTGCGTCTGTAGTTACATACTCGCAAGATGATCTAAATTTTGATTTTGATGCATTCTATGAAAGGATAAACAATGAGCTAATCGCCAACATCGGCAATTTCATAAATAGGGCTCTTTCATTCACGCAAAAGTCCTTTAAAGGCATAGTGCCCAAGCCATCAAGTATTGACGATGCGATAGAAAAAGAGCTAGCGACAACAGTGTATGAAACAGGCAGCCTACTGTCAAGCAACGAAATAGACAAGTCGCTCAAGAGGATCCTAAAATATAGCAGTTACATGAACCATTATTTCCAGACAAACTCACCTTGGGCAAACAAGGATACTTCAAATACAACGGTCTACGTATCAGTCAATGCAGTACGAAGCTTAGCGATCCTGCTTGAACCGTTCATTCCCTTTTCGTGTGAAAAGATATGGTCCCAGCTCAAGCTTGGAAGTGGCAATGTTAACCAGCAGGCCTGGGAGTCGGGTAAGGACATCAGAGCAATTCCTGCAGGCCATGAACTTGGCAAGGTAGAGCCGATCTTCCGGAAGATAGAAGCAAAGGAAATAGAGCAGTGGAAGAATAACTTAGGCAAACCACAATGACAAGACGTGGACTCATGCTGGGACGATTTCAGCCCTTCCATAATGGTCACTTGGCACTTACAAAGCAAATCCTAAGTGAGTGCAATGAGCTTGTAATAATAATCGGGAGCGCGCAGTTCAACTTTATCGAAAAGGATCCTTTCAGTGCCGGCGAGAGGGTGCTTATGATTCATGAGGCATTGAAAGAAGCAGAGATTGATCTTTCAAGATGCTATATTATACCTGTTGCAAATGATGAGAACAATGCTCGATGGCTTGCTTATCTACGATCGATGGCTCCACCATTTGATGTGCTATACTCCGGCAACGAATTTGTAAAGTACCTTGCACGTTCTCAAGACTCGGGCATTGCAATTGAGGCTCCCTTGTTTGCACAAGTAAATGATTACAATGGCACAAACATTCGGCATCTAATGCAAGACGGTAAGCCATGGGAGCATCTGGTACCGCCAGCAGTTGCAAAGGTAATACAGCAGGTTGGGGGAATTGTAAGGATAAATCTACTGACCCGCTCGGATAGCAACCCACAGAGGTGGTAATAGGAGACGTGGTAGAGGGTCAGAGGGCATGCCCTATCTGCCTGTCATGTGGTTCAAAGAAGTTCAAAGTGATAAATAAGAGCGAAAGTCAGGTAATTGTTGAATGCCTATCATGTGCCAAGCGCATTACCATTTAGTTCGAGAGCAATAACGAAAGGCAGCAGCAACAACAACATCATGTAGATTGCAATACGGGGTATCACTCGGGTGCAAGTTAGGGATAGCGAAAGGCTCTACTAAACCCTCAATCGCGACTAAGTAGGCTGAACATGCCATAGAATATGCAGTCACCAAGAATTGATGATGTGACCAGTTCCTGTAAAAGCAAGTCGATTAATCTAGCCAAGTTCAATAATATAGAAGATGAAAAATACGTTTAACGTATTAGGAGTTGCCGGTAGCACTCGGCAGGGATCATACAGCACACGGGCACTTAAAATTGCGCTCGAGCATGTCAAGAAGCACGGTGCAGAAGTTCGTCTACTAGAGCTCAATAGAATAGTCTTGCCCCTATATGATCCAAGTGCCCCAGCGTCAAAAGAGGTAGAACATGCAGCCGAGGCCATAGCTTGGGCTGACGCCTTTATCCTTGCAACACCAGACTACCACGGCTCGATGTCTGGTGCTCTTAAGAATTTTCTCGATCACTTTTATGAAGAGTTTGCAGGAAAGCTGTTTGGCTACATAGTTGCATCGCACGAAAAAGGTCTTACAGTTATGGATCAGATGCGCACAGCGGTGCGTCAGTGCTACGGATGGAGTATGCCCTATGGGGTATCGATAAATGGCCCACAGGACTTTACAGGTCATGAAACATTGAATGCAAGATTGTCAAGTAGGCTGCGGATGATGTCACGCGACTTGGTGGTATATGGCAGGCTTGTCAGGGATCAATTTATGCGTGATTTTGGCTCTAATGAGCCGGATACATTCGCAGCGCATTACAGGCCATAAAAAATGGTTCAGGCAAGGCCAAGACTTTTCATCTTGTCTTGTAGTGTAGAACAGCTAATTTAACCCGGGGTAAACAATGCCATGGGTAAATGATGCTACATTATCAATGCTTATCTTTTCTTCACAGCATGCAGAATACTTCAAATTTGAGCACTATTGTGACATGTCGGCTTTAACAGTTTACAATATTGTTCATTCATTGGTGCTTTGAATCGGCCAATTCTTTGTTGCAAGACTTGGTAAGCAAAATCTTTGAGCGCTTGCTTTGTTACTTGAATTATCCGTTGGAGGAATGCGATTGTATGTTTTCTAACTGTGGAGTAATGGCATAGCATGCTACAACATCATCATTTCATGACATTTCAAATCACTCTTTTTTTACTCTAATTTAACGAGTGTGACCGAATTCTAGAATAGCCGGTCAATTTACTTACTAGTCTCCAATATAGTGACATGATACCTATTCCAGAAGATGTACTTATCAGCGCGGTTGAAAAAGTGAGCAAGAGCGTAGTCAACATCGCAAGTGTAAGGATGCTACAGGACCAGATGTTCAGGATATTTCCAGTAGAAGGAGTAGGCTCAGGGGTAATCATAGATGAAAAGGGCTACATCCTTACAAACAACCATGTAATCGATGACGCAGAACGGCTCAAAGTGACGCTACCGGACGGCAAAGTGCTCAGAGGAAAGGTGGTCGGAAGCGACGAGACCACGGACCTTGCAGTACTCAAGGTAGAATCAGAACAGTCACTTTCAGCTACAGAGCTTGGCAACTCAGACAACCTAAAGACAGGTCAGATAGTAATTGCAATTGGCAACCCCTTTGGACTCACTGGTGGACCTGCAGTAAGTGCCGGCATAGTCAGCTCATTGAATAGAAGCATACAGACAAGGAGCGGCGTGCTAGAGCTAATACAGACAGATGCTGCCATCAACCCAGGCAACTCAGGTGGACCACTTGTCAATACTATGGGAGAAGTGATTGCTATCAATACCGCCAACATGCCATATGCACAGGGCATTGGGTTTGCAGTTCCTATCAACACAGCCAAGTCAATATTGAAAGAATTGATAGAGAGGGGTAAGGTAACTCGGCCCTGGATTGGCGTTGCGTCAATGAAGGTTACCCCCCAGCTTGCACGATACTATGGACTCCCTGTGATTGATGGAGCGCTCGTTGCAAGAGTTGAGCCTTATAGCCCGGCTGACGATGCAGGGCTAAGAAAAGGAGATATCATCGAGGAAATAGATGGCAACACGATAAAAGACCCTTCAGAGATCGCTTCATACGTGCGCAAAAAGCAGGTAAATGACCGACTAACAGTTACTATCAATCGCTATGG
>JBKPEN010000036.1:0-12396 GCA_046728425.1 Thermoproteota archaeon | reverse complement strand
CCAAGTCCATTACACTTGCAAGAAACGATCCTATGTCCATGCTTCTTGAGTAGTGAGAATTAGTTCTTTTTATAAAGCCTAAGTCAGTTCTTATGACAGATTCCCCCCTTGCAAGGTAGTTTTGTGCCTTGTTGTCTACGAAGGTATAGCCAGCCTGATGAGCTTTGCCTGTAATTGACCCTGCATTATATGCAAGTATAATGTTGCCACCAGAAGCAAGTGCCCTGTAAATGTCTCCACCCTCAATATATTCCTCTATTAGGTCTGTATCAGACATCGAAAGCAGCATCGGCGTAGCTATTCCAATCTTCTTTAGCCTCTTTCTCATCTCATAACCTTCATTTCTAATTATTTCGTTAAACGCAAGTGGAGCAGACGGGTGGAAGAGCAGCATCGACATAAGCGAGTAAGCGTAGATTATGAGAAACTCGTGAAACTGTTTTGTGAGCTTGTTTCTTTTCACCATCACCTTCTGACCATTTCGCTCCTCCAGTGACACCTCCCGCTGCCAGTTTACAAAATACACAATCAAAGTTTTATTAGCTCAAAGCCATTGATTTACTTTTCAATACATAAAAAAGTAAGTGAGGGATTGTAATAGCATTGATAATGCTACTTCATGAGGGTCATGCTCAGTCAATGCGCTTCTTTACCAGTGGTAATGCCGAAAGCTATGATCTAATCTCGCGAGTGGCGACGTTCGGGCAGGATATTGCCTGGAAACACGAGATAATAAGAACAGTCAGCTACCGTAGCCATATTCTGGAGCTTGCCTGCGGAACCGGCATTCTATCCTCAATGTTAGCAGAGAAAGGCAAAAGCGTGACAGGGATCGACCTCACATTTGAATACCTCGTCACCTTGAAGCGTAAGCTGAAGATGCACATAGTGCAGGGCACAGCCGAGGTCCTGCCCTATAGGGATGAATCCTTTGACGCAATGATATCCTCCTATCTCGCCAAATATGTCGATGTCCGAAAGGTAATTGATGAATGCTGGAGAGTGCTCAAGCCGGGCGGTATTGTAGTATTTCATGATTTTACTTATCCTAGAGGGCTTATTTGCAATCTATGGCACACGTATTTTGGATTGCTCAGACTAGCAGGAAGGCTTGTTACATCATGGAAGGTTGTTTTTGCGCAGTTAGATGATGTCATAAAAAAATCAGACTGGGTTGATCAGACAATATATGCACTTAAGAATAGAAAATTTCAAAATGTCAATTGCAGATGCTACACCGCTCATACCTCCGCTATTGTCTCAGCTGAAAAGCCATGAGTGCAGAAAATGAGACGCGTATAAATGAATGGTTTGTGCCCAAGTTTGGGCCTACTAAATTTCGCGTCTTTATTGGCTTGTTATTTCTGCCATATACTGGCATGTGTGTTTCATTTGTCATTATTGGCTCTATGCTTGCTGATGAGATAGCATGGGATAGAGTAGGCGCAATTACATTGATTTACATACTTGCACTTGGAATTTCTGCTCACATAGCGGATAACCTTGGGTCAAAAAAAACTAAACCGTGGGGCAGCTACTTTACTAAAATGCAACTGTTAACTGTTATGGTAGCAACACTTGCAGCTGCATATGCAATCGGTCTCTATTACATTGTATTCTTTGTTCCTCTTTTGGCAGTCATAGCCGTGCTCGAAGGCTTCTTTTTGTTTATGTACAACTATGAAATAGCAGGCGGCCTATTCCACAATGACTTTTGGTTCGCAATATCATGGGGATCTTTACCGCTGTTAGCGGGATACATCATGCAGGTAAATTCAATTAGCGTCCTCGCATTAACGGCTGCATGCTCTACAGGATTTGCCAGCTATGTCGAGATTAGAATCTCTAGACCATACAAGCAGTTAAAGAAGACAAATAGTAACTCTGATAGGGCCAAGAGGCTTGAGAATGGTCTCAAGGCTATCAGTGTTGGCACAATAATATTTGCCTTATCCATGCTTGTGTATAGGATAATCTTTTCATAACACTTCTTCTCTATCACTGCTATTGTGGCAGAAGGTGCCGTTCTGAAAAAATGCGACTTTGGAAGCTACATGCTGCAAAACATTTTTGAACTTGAACGAAGATCTGGCATCAAGCTTGGGCTAGCTCAAAAGACTCTCCTGGCAGAGACTGGTACGATAGAGCAGATTCTGAGTATACTCACAGGCTCCACAGTAAGGGTCAATATATTAGAACAAAGAGAAAATGAAAAGACCATTTCTAGGGAGTCTGTAATACTGAATGATGCAGATAGAATACTCATAAGAGCGCACAGTAAGATTTTTGTCCATAATCTACCCCGAAAGATAGTACATCAGATAAGGGAGAAACAATTAGGCATTGGAACAATAATCGCTAATTCACACCTTGAAACATTTAGGAAGATAATTGAGGTCGGATATGACCCAGTGAATAGGTCGGTTTTCAGAAGATATCAGATCATTTACGGAAGAAAGGTTGCTTTTGAAATCAGGGAAGAATTGGTAGGAGTATAAATAGGACTTGTGTAAGGTGACTCGACCTCTTGAGGATATCACTATTCTACAGATACCAAGCTTATTGTTGTATGTATTATATATTAATTCTAGTAAATGACCTATAGTCTTCTTACTTCTCAATTTCACAATATTTGATTTATATCCTTGAAATAGGTATCATACTTGATAGCAAAACAATAACATGAAAACAGGAGAAAGCAAAGGCAATACCTTTCGAAGAGAGGGAAGATATCTTTATGCTGATTATACGCCATTAGAGCAAAACATAGATTTCTTATCTCAACTCAAGGATTTTTCTAGTCTTTCGGATACCATTTTTCAAGCTCATAATGACTTTGAACGTCTCAAGTCGGTACTCGCTAACGCAGAGTCTTTGGAATCTGAAATAGTGTCTAAGATAGACCAATTAGGCAGCGCCCTTGTAGATATCTTTAGTAATTTTGGTATCATGTATAATGAGCCATTAAGAGAACGATATTCCATTCCAAGCGAAGCCGATCCATTTGTAATTGCAAGCAATACCCTGAGAAGTAACATTACTCATTCTAGAGAGGTATTTCTCAAACAATCTGATAGTTATCGAAGATACATTTATTCAAGGATAGAAGGCTCCTTGAGCAGTGCAATAGAGCCTTTGAATGAATTGATTTCAAAGAGCTATGAAAAATTGCCTTACATTTTGATATCCAATCTCCAAAAGGGATTGAAGATATCTGTTGATGATACATTTGGGGACAGTAAACGCTACAATATTTTGCTGATAAACACATTGCCACCAAATAGTATCAGTTTATCTGAAAACGGTCCCTCTCTCTCTTATTCTCTTTCAGTGAGGAGCACAGAAATTGAATTTTGGAACCAAAGAAGAAAGGTATCAGATTTTGGTTTGAAGGATATAATGATACCTGTAGGCTTAAAGACTCCGATAACCAAAAAACTTAAAAAATCACTTGATTTTTTGCCAGGACTTGACAAAGAGACAAGGAGTCAGAGAGCGCCAAAGTTTGTAAATGTTGAAAATTACTATCTATACTCGGCAAACACCGATGGCAAAGAGGATCTTTTGGTAGCCCTTGTAGATAACCCCTCCAAACCAGATGATAATTTGATAGAGATCAAATATAAAATATCGGAACTAAACCACCACAATGGTAGGACTACTATTACTACTAATGCTGCAGACACTTCTGTGGAGTCTAGAACACATTATCTGGAGTATAATAAACTGCCAAGAATTGATTTTACTTCAAGCGAGCAAGGAAAAGTACAAGACATATTGGGAATCAAAGATATAGCTGAAGCTACTGATATTCCAGGGATACTGCTTCTTGGCAGGGCTATTCTTGATAAGATTGAGCTCATACTACATTATGAACCCTCCCAATTAGCATTGTACAGCAAGTTATCTTCAATCAGAGTTGATGATAAAGATGCTCTGGTAGTAGATGAAAGTAAAAGTTCTATAAGCCTAGGTAACAACAACATCGTAGCATACGATCCAAGTTTGGTGACTATATTTTTAGAAATTATTGCCAAATACTATTCGCCAATTATAAGGAAGCTAAAGGAAAGGAGCCCTATGAAAAACGAATTAATATTAAGATTTGAAAATGCAGATGGCTCCAGAGAAGAACATTCACTTGGAATCGAGGAGCTAAACGTTCTTTTCAAAAGAACGGAGGACGGAAAAAAAATAGCAAGAGCTTTAGAAATATACAATGGTGACGATGATATTAATAATAATAATAAAAATATGATTACTGGTAGTGATGATACGACAATCCGACATATGTAGCAGATAATACTAACAGAGATGTCAGCTTTCCTAAATTTGAAGCTATAATGTATGTCATTTTTGAAAAATAAGCATTACCGATGTCACTAATATGTTGCCAAGCTTGATGACTATGTAGGGATTAGCTTGCTTAAAGTCATCATTTACTCTGCTTGTATCCCAGTCCACAGCTTTACCCGCATCAATAACGCCTTTATCTAAGGTTTTCTGCGATATTGTGAGATCCAAAGGTTCTACAAGCTTCATCACTTCTAGTTTGTTAATTAGATGTGAATAGATTGTATACTCATTATAAAATTGATTAGTGACATCTGGTGGCTTTTTGTTATTAATTATATATTCGGTTGCCACTATGGCAATGCCTCCAGGTTTGAGCACTCTTTCCATTTCTTTTAGACTTTTAAGTGCACCAGAATAGTTTTCTCCACCAAAGTGTTCAATCGACGAAAAGGAAAATACAATATCAAAGCTATCCGAAGGAAATTCAAGCCTGGTGCCATCCATTCTTAATGCTGTCAAAGCACTTTGATTATACGGAAACGGCGAATATTTACTTGGATTTTCTGGGAAATCAGCGGGTGCAAAATTTTCCCACTCCTTTGTGCTATATAGGTCGGTAGCGTAGAGATGACCTAGATGATTTGCTAGGTAAAAAAGAATTAACTCTTTTCCAGCTCCAATTCCTATAGCTGTACTATTTTTGTTTAGTTTGCCAAATCTCTTCATAGCAATTATCCCAAGCGTCCATTCCCAATCTTTTCTGTGGATCTGACCTGGCTTTCTTGCAAGTATGCCTCGGCATTTATTGTAATATGTGATATCTTGCAGCTTTGGAATTATCTCTCTTACTTCATAGTTCTCCCAATCCTCTATACAACATAGTTTGTTTAGCCTCATTCTTCCGTTTGGATCTACACGATAAGAGTTATTGGAAACTTGGTTCAGTCCTTTTATAAAGGATTGTACTTCTGAGTCCTCTGCGCTTTTACGCGCTCTTTCATCTAGTTGATGTATCTTCATACGTATCTCAGACCTGCTCTTGCCCCACAATACATCCTTTATTATTGACGGGTGATGGGTAATTGTAGTAATTCTTCTCTTTAGAGTCACACTATTTGTTATGCTGCTATTATGAAAAATTATTTAACGGTTTCTTGCATCCTTGTAAGAGTATATGGCAGTATAGCTTGGGGCTATGCCTAAAAATTTGAGTTGTCTGTAAAAAGTCCAAAAACAGTCAAATCTTCTCCTCCTCCTCATCCTCTACTCTCAGAGAGACAACGCATCGGATATTGTGCAATGAAGGTGCATACATTCTGTAATATTAGCAGTTCTCTGTGGCAAAACGTCATTCTTGAAGAAGTGCAAAGGAGTTATATATCTTATCTTTAGAACTATCTTAATTTGTTCTTATGTTAAAAAGAATAGAGCAGTTTAAATTTATAAATCTTATATATCCACTGAAAAGAAATAACATCATGATAATTATTCCTAAATTATCTTTTGTCCTCGCACTAATAGTGTTTTTTCTCCTTTCCTCCATGACCAATATATCATATCAGCAATTACCCTTCTTTGACATGGAAGAAGAGGGGTTAGATTGTATAGACTATGGGGCGGCCGAAAACACCATTACTATAGACTGCGACTACGCATCTTTTGGAGATGTTACTCGTACCATAAATAATCCCTCCATACTTGAAAAACTTGAACAAGATGGCGAATACCTTCTAAAAGCTAACCTGCGAGTAGCTGATGGCATAACCTTTGAAATGAGTTCAGATAAGGATGGTCTTCAATACCTCAAGATTGCTGGTACAAATGGGATAATAATACATGGAAAAATACTCATAGATGGCGTAAAAATAACATCTTGGGATGCTTCTTCTAACGACGTTGTTCAGCAAGATAGGGATGGTTCTGTTGGTCGAGGGTATATACAGTTTGATGCAAGTCGGGGTTCTGAAATAACGAATTCAGAATTTGCATACCTTGGATATGATGAACTAGGAAGAAGAGGGTTTGATCTTCATGGAGAAGGTGCCTCTACTTTTGGGTATGGACCTTCCAGTGATATGATCATAAGAGGTAGTAAATTTCATCATATGTGGCGAGCATTTTATTCAACAGGCGCATACAACATAACAATTGATAGAAGCGAATTTCATCATAACTTAAACTATGCTGTGGATCCTCATAGTGGAAGTCATGATATGAATATTACAAATAACTGGGTTCATCACAATTCGATAGGAATAATCTGCTCACTTAATTGCACGAATATGCTCATTGAGGGAAACAAGGTAGAGAACAACGTACGTGCAGGAATATTCTTCTCAAGAAACATGACTGATTCAATTGCAAGGAATAATCACATCTATAATGCAACTAGTGGAATAATAGTATCAGAATCACGAAAGAATCAGGTCTATGACAATACAATTGAAGCTGCAACCTCGGAAGGAATACTTTTGTTTACTCCCGTAGAACCAGATAATGGCTTGACGGAGAACAATTTAGTATATAATAATACAATATTAAACTCTGCTACTGGTATTACTGCAACGAGAAGCTATAATAATACATTTGAGAAAAATAGGTTCTCAGACATAACGTCAAGTGAATATCTTTTGACCCAAAATTCGGGTATGGTAATAATAGACCGGAATTTTGATAATGTCTCAATAGCAGAAGGAGGCTCGGCAACAGACAATCTCGTAGAAATTGCATATTCAGGAACAATAGAAGTGACAGAGATGAACGATCAAGGTATTCCTGAAAAGAACTTCTACGATACAGACAATGAACCATATATAAAGAGATTAAGCAATGGTGACAACATTATAGTCAACTCATGAAAACAAGCGTAAACCTTCCGGTTCTTCTTTTCCAATCATTGTCGTTTTCTCTCTCTTAGGCTATCTTTTATCCATGATTGTTGCAAGCTTGATAGACCTTCCAATTTGACTCCATATAGAAATCTGTGTGAAAGAGTAGCTGTTCGAGGCCATAAGGGCAGCAGAGCCTCTATGAGAGGGGTATATGAAATACTGTCCAAAATGCCCTATTTTCTTCAGTTCTAAGAAAAAAACTCACTGTTTTTACTGTGGTAAAAAATTTAGAATTAGACCCCGTAATAGCTGGACCAGGAATCAAAATAGATGTTCAAAATCTAACAGAAAACTGATAAATTTCATTACAGGATAATGATGACGGATATTCGTTGATATGCTGGACCTGTGCAATGATCTAGAAAAGCATAGGGATGCAGGTTTCGCCTTTAGTGCATAGTATTGCTTTGTTAATACATCAGTTATTAGCTCCTTTTTCCTGCTTCTTCTTTACTCTGCTGTCGCTTAATCCGCATTCTGTACATTTGTATATTAGCGAGTCGCCAATATCCTTCTCAGGCACCATCTCTCCGCCACAGCATGCACATTTCATGACTAACTAATACAATAAAGATGAAAGACTATTTCTTTGCTTTGGTCTTCTTGGCCTTTGACAATATAGGCGTGTTTCTCTTTTTCTATTGTTATTTGACGATGACGCGGTATTTAGGACAGCTGTTTCCGACTGTACGTTTTGGCATATGTTTTAAGCCAGAGCTATGTGTTTCTAACAGGATAATTCATAGATAAAGCTATTAAGGAACATATAAGCTAGGAGCATTCCTCTCCCTCTGCTACTATTTATTATTATAAGAAGGACTGCCGACTTCGATCACAATTAAAAGGTTAATATGTTTTAGGACTAGGAATGATATGTGATGGGTATCGTAGAATATGCCGCTCGGGAATTATTGAGTCAATTAGATAAAACAACACAAGAATTTTATGAGTTTGTTATGCCTGCTATAGACATATACGAAGATGGACACGAGCTGGTTATTGAAATTGAACTTCCAGGTTTTAGAAAAGACGATATCAATATTAGAATTATAGATAGGAATATACTATCAATTAAGGCAACAAGAAAACGAACAGCAGAAGAACAAGAACCGTTATCACGTCTATACCTCAGACAAAGACCTCTACGAATAGACAAAAAGATATTGTTGCCAATATCCACTAATGAAGTTGAAAGAGTAACAGGAGCGGCCAAATATACGGATGGAGTTGTTACGCTAAGAATTCCACTTCCAGAAGCAAGAACAGTTCCCATAACATAGCATATATTCTGGTGCTGCTTTGATGGAAGCAAAGCAATAGCAGTGGTTATTATATGAAGTCAAAGGTACTTGTCTTCTTTTGAAACTGTAGTACCATATCTTTTATCTCTTCTATCCTCTTGTCCCTATTAAGGACTAATTTTTCTTGGTTGGGCTGAGGCTGTTGCGTCTTTATCGTAATTAACTGGAGGCTTTTTACATGCCTTCCTGCGGGCATAGCCGATGTGTTCTAACAGCGCGCATGTATATCACCTTCATAGTATGAAGAATTGTTACTATAACACTTCTTGTCAGTTATCAAAAAAGAAAAATGTGAGGTAACTTCACCTGGATGGCAATTATTTATGCTAGGTAACATTATTTTAAATGAAGAATACGAAATAACATTGCTCTAGTGCAATAATGCATATAAGTACCACATTCTTTAGTTTACTAAAGAAGACTGTGCTAGCGGTCTTAGAGGAATAACGTGGGTCTATAGGGAAAAGGGAGTATGAACCCACTGTTATAGCTGCTAACACAGTCTGCTTTAGTTTGTTCACCTTTCTATAAGGTATAGGAATTACATGTATAAAAAGCACTATCGAATAGTAAGGCATAACTTCATTTTACCACTTCGGGATTGCGTGCACATTTCATCAACGTATGTCCCCCGATAGATAGAGAAAAACCTGGCAAATAAACCACAATAAAGAAAAATGAATATACATCTGATCATGTCCAACTAACAGATCATGTCGGCATATATTGCAGACAAATTTTGCAATACATAGCAGACTAGCCGGTTGGTCATGAATATAGGATAAAAACAGTGTACACTAAAGAACCACAAAAATAAGATCATTGAGGTGGAGACCACCATGCAACGAATGTTAAACTTATAACAACTAGCCGTTTTAATGGTACTTCATAAATAGAACTCTTCAAATAATCAATAAAAAAGGGGGTGGAATTCTTCCACTTTTGCTCAAACATTAGTTCCTGTGCTGTATTCTCCCATTTACGTACCATCTGTTGGCCCCTGCATCATACCACCATCTGTTGGCCCCTGCATCATACCAGTCATGTTACCATGCCTCATCATCATCATCATCTCTTCTATCATTTCTGGGGACACCACTATTCCATAGATCGGTGTGTCTCCAAAGTGATTTTCAAGCATAGTTGGGTCAGGTGATATGGCTATTACTTTGTCCTGTGCTATCTGTATTGTCATTGGCACATCTTGAACTGGACCTTCGCGCATTGTAATTGTGGCTGTGCCGGTTATTGTAGTAGAGTTCGTGCTGCTATCAAATGTCGCGTCTCCAGTTTGAGTGAAGTTGGATATTTCATGAGTATGCATAGCCGAACCATTAAGCCTCACCATATGAAGCATTGCATTAAAGCCTGCGATATTGCTGATGCCACCACCCGTCATGTTAGATGTGGTAGTGTCGTTCTGCGAAGCCATCTCCATCATCCAATGGCCAGAAACAATCCATGCTGGTTGCCCCTGCTCATCATTTTGGATGCTCGAAATCATACCGAACTTATGGTTCCCCATAAATTGGCGCATCATACTCATCATGTCGCCTCCTGCCATGTTCATAGACATACTCGAAGTTGCAGTGCCTGCAACCATGGTATCATGCGATATTGCGGCTGCCGGCGCTGCGATGCCAAATATTCCGCCAATAATTACAAAAGCCGCAATGACTGCAGTTGATGTATTGGTAATGTTTTTCATCAAGCAATGTGTGAGAATACCGTAGATTTAAAGGATCCATGAGAAAATTCGCTTATTTCTTTCCCTGCTTGTATATGCTGTTATTGGATGGGAGGCTGTAGGTTCTCATCTCTTCTTCTGCAGGACCTGCTAGAACCGTAGGGTCGAAACTGGGCGAGGTCCTGTCAAGCCAATGTAGCAGATGTGGCCATCAAAATTCCAAAATAAGTGATTCTTCTTATCGATAGAGGCAAAAGCGTTAAAGCCTCTCTGCTACAATTTTATGCTGAATACACGCTGTCATACATAGACGATGTTTATAATAAATTAAGAAGGGATATTGGAAATGACTTTCAAGGAAAGAAAGAGGGAAAGATAGTAGAACTTTATTCGTTTCATTGCGGTAATTGCGGTTACCGAAATATACATGATATCAAGGTGCTTACGTGTGGTTGTGGCAAAGAGCTGCGGGGCTTACTGGTTTATCGCAAAGTTGGAGATACCGTAATTTACGATGCAAGACAGAAGAAGAGAAAGAGAGGTAGATAGAAGAAAAATAAAAGAAGAAAGAGCGAGGGTTGTACAGACTTGCCTTTACTTGTACAGGTGGTAGTTAGACAGCAGTAGATGTACTTAGTCGCCGTTTGCTAATTCTCCAATCCGTGATATAGGAAGGAATATCAACTCTAATATTCTGATTGTCTTTGTTTATCAAGGGTTGTTGTGGAATTAGAACCAAAACAAGGAGAGGGCATCCCATATCCCATATCCCACATCCCTGCGGAGTTTACTGACCGCAGTTTGGAACAAAGGTATTTCGCTAGTTCACCTGAGGCCCTTTGAAACTATAAGTGTTCTCTATCTAACTTCTACATAACATTGTGATCTTCCGGCAAACTAGACAAGAAGGTCAATGATTTTCTTACCGTAATTACTCGTTAAGCTACAGCGGACTATTAATTATTTATTAACGAGGATTTTCTAAAAAGCACTAGAGACATGAAAGAGCCGTCAGTAGGGCAGTATTTCAACGTGCACGTTCACGACCCTT
The DNA here is from genome assembly GCA_046728425.1 of Thermoproteota archaeon. Lineage (GTDB taxonomy): Archaea > Thermoproteota > Nitrososphaeria > Nitrososphaerales > Nitrososphaeraceae > Nitrososphaera. The sequence continues at coordinate 1,170 of JBKPEN010000036.1, read as the reverse complement.
CATATGATCAGCATCCTGAATTCTACAAACTAACGATGGAGTTTATCTACAAGCACCAACAAAAAGTTGCTAGAGCCATAACCATACTTGATGTAGGCTGCGGAAATGGTGCTTTTATAGAGAGTGCGTTAGAGTCTGGTATGCCGGTAGCGTCTATCATTGGTGTCGATGTTTCGCAGGGTATGATAGATGTAGCAAAAGAGCGTCTTGCGAAATTTCATAATGTAGATCTTGAAGTGGTTAATGGCTTTGAACTATCTAAGATCCTCCACACCAAATTCGATATTATTCATATAGATTCAGTGCTGCATCATTTGACTGCCCGGACGCAAGGAGGCAGCAAGAAGTTGGCTATACGAATGATAAAAGAGTTACTAAAACTGTCTTCACATGACGGCATAATTATAGTTGAGGAATTGCATTACAAATCAGCCATAATGCCAACAATAACATCCAAGATGATCTTTTATGGGTTAAAGCTTCTCAATGCACTGCATATCGATGGTCGTAGGTTCATGCGTGACTTGAATCCTGGTCTAGAGGTTAACTTTTTCAATCAACAAGAAATGGTAGAAATGCTCAGTGCGTTTGGCCGGGTAACTATAGTTCATTCTCAAAAGTGGGAAATAGGAAGAAAAATGCGGTATTTTCTATTGAATGAATTTGGCAAGGTCGTTTTCTCGCTTGCACCAAACAAAATTGGGTAGTTATAGCTTAGTCTCTTATCCCTTGATGTACCATTTTAGTGGCTTTGCTGTCTGACTTTCCATATTCTTGCCCTACTTTCCTGTTGCTTCCTTAAGCCTCTCTCCTTATATCCATTTTCATTCAACTTTTTTGTATACTCAGCATCTATAATTCACTGTCCATTATGATCCCATAAGCTGGTACCTAGCTGATAAGAGATCAGTGATTGCTGCTCCCGTAGATAGTAACCAACTAGAAGATGTTGTTTGCTTGTTAGTTTAACTACACCATGATCTTATGTTGATGACACTATATTATTCTTTAAATTCAAAAGACCGGTGTTTGCATTAGCCTATTTCAACTTATATACCGAGGGACCAACGGGGATGATGCATGCTATTAGTTCTCTAGCGTTGACAGCAAGAAAAAAGATGAACCTAGAAATGATTGAATTTCACAACACCTGCTTGGAAGATGTATATC
>JBKPEN010000091.1:0-5179 GCA_046728425.1 Thermoproteota archaeon | reverse complement strand
CCTATCCCCTGGAAGCATATGGCCGGTTCTGTGCTAACACTTTCGTTCATCTATCTTGCAAAATTTCTCGGAATAATCCCCTAAATGCTTTTTTATTTCTGCAGCCTAAATCCGCTCAAATGCCAGAGACTGCTATCCTATACCATTATGGCATATCGCCTTGGGAAATTGAAATCATTTATGATACCCTAAATCGGTCTTTTGGGGTTGAAGAAAAGCAACTTACCCCAGACGATCCACAGTATGTCAGCATGGTTGAAATTAGATTTCCTGTCCCATATAATGAGACTTTCTTCCAACAGGAATTCACTATGGATAGCTGGTTTAAGATAAAAGGCGTCATAAAAGATATTAAAAAAAGGCGCGGTAGAAAGGGCATCAAAGTATTCATCATATTCGCGGGCTTTGGTAATGATAATAAAAAAATTAGTATTGTTTTTCCGCTGCAAAGCAGGGGCGAAAAGCATTTTGAAATGGGCATCGAAAAAATAGAATATCTAGTTGACATTGTGCCAGTTCAATTGCAACTGACACCGCCGGGCGTAGAAGAAATATGGTACATGTACGATGAGGCCAGCTACAAATGGAGTCCCTCTATTGCTAAGGCGAGCACCATCAATTATCTATTCAAGAACAATGAATGGAGAACAAAATGATAAGGACAATTAAAATAATTAGCCACGATAAAATGACTCGTTAATTTATTCAAATATTGCTCCCTCATTATTATTATTATTGTTATTTGAGTTGATTTATAACATGCGAGTCATGGACAGCCTTGCTCAACTCTTTGTACTTTTTATCGATAAACGTAAGCGACTCAGCTAATCTTTTTGACTTGCCCATCTTGAACCTTACCAGCTCACGGTGCCGCCAAAAATGCTTTCCATCTGAAACTGATAGGGTGGTAAAATAATCTAGACCTTTGAGGTTGTCTGGCAGCTTTACGTTGAATGGCAGCAAATATTCTACTGTGAACCACTCATCGCCATCAGGATAATCGATGCCGGTTGAAATATCAAAGTAAAGATGCAAAATGTCTTCTACAGTCAGGCCATCATCTACAATTAAGGGATGCTTGACACTTGATTTGTGATAGTCCATCTTTAGCAGCTCAGGCTCAAAGTATGCCCTGATTATGGCTCGGCGAAAGATTTCGTTTACCTCTTTAAGGTTCAAAGATACTATATACCGGCTCATGGATATTATATAATCTTTGTAAGACAAGGTCAAATTTTGCAAGACTGACTCGCTGTGAACGTCCAAGTTGTAGATTGAATGTAGAAGTTGTAAGAGGAGATGGGAACGGATAGCAGAAACAGTAGTAGTAGCTCCCAGAGGTCTCCAAGTCCACATCAAATAATGGAACGATTAGACCGTCTGTATGTGACAGAAAATTACAGAATTTCGAGAATTCAATGATAAGGCTGTATTAGTAGAAGCCATCAGGCCCTAAGCAGCATCTCCCGTACAGGCTTTTTTTTAATTTTGAATGCAGCATGAACACGATAGTGTGCGCACTTCTCTCTTTCTCTCTCTGTTTCTCTGTCTACATGCTGTCTTTCAATTGAACCTCTCTGTACTACCAATTATCCAAGAGCTAGAAAATGATTACTGATTTCTCAGTGGAAGTGTGAACCTAAAGATAGCTCCTTTTTCCTCATTATTATTACCCTCAGCCCATATCCTACCTCCATGAGCCTCTATTATACCCTTGGATAAAAATAATCCCAATCCTGTACCATTCTCACTTTTTGATGCAAATTTGGTAAATAACCTTGGCAAAATCTCCCTGTCAATTCCTTTACCTGTATCTTTTATGCTTACAATAGCTTCACTTTTAGTGGCAGTCTTTTCTGCTGTCACCGTAATTGTGCCTCCTGAGTCAGTGAATTTGATTGCATTACCTATTAGATTTGATAGAACCTCAAATAATCTTGACTTATCTCCTCTAACAAATAGTGGAGTGCTTTCTCTCTGGTCAAAGGTAATTTTCAACTCCTTTCCTTGTGGAATAGCACTTAATTCATCATTAACTACAGTTCTTATCTTTTCGTTAAGGTCAATCAGTTCCAAATTTAACTTCAGCGCATTACTTTCAATTCTAGATACATCCAAGATATCTGACGTCAATCGCTCTAGCCTTTTAGCATTGCGCGCTATCATCTCGATCTCGTCCTTTGTCACTACAATTTCTTCTTTCTTGTTCTTCGTATTGCCTGCTCCTCCTCCTCCTCCTCCTCCTTGTTGTTCTTGTTGTTCTTGTTGTTCTTGTTGTTCTTGTTGTTGATCTTCTTCGAATTGAGACATAAGAATATCTGTCATCCCAAGCAATGGTTGTACTGGGGTACGTAGTTCATGAGCTGCCATGTTAACAAACTCCTTCTCCATCTTCTCTTGAAGTTCAAGACGCCTGTAAATTTCAGCCTGATTCCAAAGTGAATTGAAAAATGAGCGCAACATGCTAGCACTTCGCTTGCTATTGGAGTATATAGCAATACCTATTGCTTCTGAAAAAGTCTCAGACGCAGGATTTACCAGTTCCGCACTAATAAAGCGTGAGGAGTCAATTATCATGATTCCAGATTGACTTTCATTTCCTTTAACAAATTTTATCTGAGATTCTATCCTTAAGCGTTCAATAATTTCAGAGTTAGCATCGGTAACCGGGCCTATGAGTCTGACATTTACTCCCTGTAGAGATGCTTTCTGCAGAGCATCTAATACTCCCAATTTTTTTATTCTTATAAGTGCTTTATCATTTGGTAAAAGGAATAGGACTTCTTCTTTTGCTAATTTTGATAATGACAGCAAAAGTTCGGCGGCTTTAGTTTTTTCATTTATGACTTCAAAAAAGTCTGGTTCAACTCCTTTCTCTATTTCAAGAATCCTATCAGCTGCGTTGACACCTTGTGACCAAAGTTCCTCAAATAAGGAATTAAATTGCTTAATGTAGGGCAATTCATTGCTAATAAGAACGGTTGGATTCATGGAGTCAGCCACCGTATTAGATACTGTGAAATTGAATTCCTTATCTGTGACGCTAAAGTTCAACGGAATGTATCTTATATGCTTAATCTCCATGCCTAACGCCAAATATTTCTGAACTAGAGCAATATCTTCTCTATTTATTGTTCCAATCCATCTCACGCCTTTATGCTCACCATCTTGCGATTTTTTTAAAATTTTCTTTATTGCGTCCGAGGAAATTGTGTCAATCATTTTCAAGTAATTAAGGTGTGAGCAGACAGCTAACTGCTTAGAAGTTTCTATAACATGCCTCGCTCTTGAAATGACCTGCTCCGGAGAGTCAATTATCTTTGTAATATGTGGTCCTTCGCCTTCTTCTATTTCCCTTATTCTTTGGCCTGTATGAACAGCCTTTGCCCACAGGTTTTCAAAAAAATAACGCTGTTGCTCCAAAATTGGCTTGGCGTTGCTATAAATTGTCTGACTTATTGGCTTTGCACCTTCAAGTGTTGCTATGGAGACATATTCCGTTTCACTAACTGCCATATTTCCCTTTACTGCTTCCATATGTCTAACATCAGCGTAATTCATCAACTCCTTCACATATTGCAGATTCTCAGAAGTAATTTCCGTAATGAATCTGATTTTTACCCCTCTCCTCTTGAAGTCTCTGTATCCGTCTTTTACGGATGCAACACCCATCGAAAAAGCTGGAGAGTTTGAGTCAGCGCAAACCAATGCTTCCTTTTGTACATTAGACATTGCCTGCAAAAGAATCTTCATTGCATTTTCTTGGCCATGAAATACCTCTGTTTTTTCATTATCTGTACTGGAAGTAACAGTCAAGTAACATAAGCCGTTTGCACACTGCAGCTATAAAACCAAATGGATGAATGTTATTTAAGATGCTTCCTGGCCTCCTAAGATCTCAGGAATCTAATGTAGAAGGTCACTCTTATTTTTCAAAACGGCTACGTGTAAAGTCTCATTTGGACCGAAGATCTTTACCCTATTCAGGGATTGCTTGCATGTCCGCTCGATACGAGTCAGGAAAAGAAAACTCTAAAAGAAAGATACAAAGCTCGCTCGCCAGTCAGGAAGAAATCTTTTCGACTTTTCCTTCTCCTGCTTTACTGCTTTAATGAATGATATGAATCAATGGTGCTTGAGATGACAGTGCAACCTGTTGTAGAATAGCAAGAATGGGAAGAAAAAGGAAGGAGACCACCACCAGCATATCTATTGATAGCAAGGCACTCGCAAAGATTTTCAATTCAGTTTTCATTTGCGCTTAGCCTTACACTGTTCTTGTTCTTCTTCTTCTACTTCTTTTGTTATGTTTTTGCTGCTTCTTATTAGTTGGATAACTGAAGGCAGATTGATAGCCTGTTATTGGTTCTTGAAGGTATATCTCAATATCGCATAATTTGCATACTTCTTGTCCATTAACTTCGATAGAACCAATGGGTCGTGCTATCCAGTAAAGTATAAATCAAAATAAGCGATTCTAAAATTGTTATAACGATGACAGAACAGTTTGCCTTTTTAGAAAATAAGTTTAACGCAGCAATTGCTGCCACCATAAGCTTGGGTATTCTTTTATTATTGCCAGCCAGCCTTGGATTCGGGGGAACAATCACACAAGAAGCATTTGGACAATTTGATCTACCTACTCTCGAGGACGGACAGGAAGGTGGAGGAGGAGGAGCAGGTGGAGAAGTACAAGCTACTTTACCATCGACCACATCTACCTTTCTACTGCGTGGAATTATAGGCAGCAGTCTGCCTGCACCGGGTGGAGACATTCCTACTGAGAACAATAGTACTACTAGTAATAGTTACTTTGTGGCTGGGCGGTGGAGAATATTTGTAGACGAAGGACTTGTTAATCGGTTTGTAGCCGAAATGAATTTAGCAGCAATAAATGGAACAGCATTCCACAATATTACCATTGAAGACACTGCTCCTCATCGGTTTGAACTGGCGGAGAGTGGAAATGCAACTTCCACCACCACGGCAACCGGATCTATTCCTCCTGTTAGCTCTAATTTAATGACTCGCATCTCTATCGACGGCAACACGCCTGTCATAGATAATGTTCCAATGACAATATCAATTAGGGGTCAAGTTCTTGCCATAGAAGGTATTGATATTGATGAAGCAAGGGTAACAGATACAGGACAACGAAACATCTTAAGTGTAATTGATG
>JBKPEN010000201.1:0-4584 GCA_046728425.1 Thermoproteota archaeon | reverse complement strand
AAAAAAGGGCCAGACAACAGGAATTGTGTCAAAATCATAAATCTATCTCCCTATTATTACTACTGACATTTGTCAGACCTCTTATCCTCTGTACTACATCTAGATTTATTGTGGTGATGGTGATTCCCTTATAATATCGCTGATCTCATTGTAGAACTTGAGAAATCTAAGACCTTTTTCAGTGGTCTTAAATGTTTGAGTTACAAAGTCATAGTGAAGTAAGTCGGTTTTAGCTAGAAGCCCCAGATATTCTTTCAGTTGATCATAGCTAAGAAGTGCTTTGTACATTATTTTGGTCTTTGTAGCATTGCCACCATTTGCAACCTCTAGAATCTGGCCTATTATATCGATCCTGCTTCTGTATCTCATGCCATTTGTTCAAAGGGCGAGCCGGACAGCCGTAAATACCATCATAACGAACGGTTATGATAGATCATAAGAAGCCGCTATAAATCTTAAAGAAGAAGTACTACCTTCTGTAATTCAGTCCTATTAGTTAATAACATTTTATGATTCCTACTACGCCAAATACTTTTACTTGAACTTAGACATTATCCATCAGCAGTCAAGCTAGAAGGGATCAGAATGTCACGACGGAAACCTAATAATTTTACGGCTGGAACTGTTGTTGCTGTTCTTTCTCCTGCCGTTGCTATTGAAGCTCTCATGTCAGCCTTGGCGAGGAGGGTTGTTGTATTCCTCCTGTCGCTAAGGCAATGATGATGATGCTGCTTTTCGTAAAAAGGAGACTTTGAATTACATCTAAATGATGCCTAATAGAATTAAAAAAGAAAACAAGCATCGCTGTTCTTAACTGAGAGATAGTTGCTTGTTATTTTAAGACAATAACAGGAGGGGGACATGAATGAGGACCGCGCTCTTTACAATAGGCGCTAACTGTAATCCTATCGCCTGCTGCAAAACTATTACCATTAGTTTTGCTGCCAGATCTCCGTGAGTTCCTTATTGCTGCTTTGTGTTTACTGTTGTTGTCCTAAAAGTTGGAATACTCATAATCAAGAGCGCCTCCATATTGAGCGCGGTAATTGAACTTGTAAACACTATTCGATTGACTTATTGATTCAAATAAGCTATCTTTGAAGCAGCTCAGTAGTGTTATATGGTGTATCACTGCTGGATAATAATTTGGCAATAGCAGTGGCTAGACTCTGACACTGGTACACATACCATCTCTCTCCCTCTAAAGTGCTAGTCTGTTTATAACTAGCTGCATATTTCGTTGTGATGGTAGTCTCTATCGGTTTGGTCTATTCAATCTATGATTCAACAGAACTGGCCATACAAAAAATGATTGATGCCAGTCAAAGAATGATCAATGAACAACTTAACAGTCCAACTGTAAACGAGCATTTCAAATTGCAGATTGAGACACTTCAAAATGCGCCTAGAGATCCAGATAAATTAGAGAGGCTTTTGAAAATAAAGAGAAGACAAAAGGAAGAATCTGTTCGCATAGAAGATACGCAAAAGCTGGTGACAGAGATTGAAATGCTAAAAGTTGTATTGTATTTGGCGTGCCGGAATAGAAGAAAAGAATAGAACTAAGCCAGGGAGGAGAAAGACATCCCACGACCTATAACTCCCTAGGGAGTTACACCAGTACACTGTAGTTTTTCCTCTCAATATTTTCATAGTATAAATCCTATTACCCTACGGCTCTGGTTCCTCGCACTAGAGTGAGACAAGAGGTATGTCGAGGGGGATGCCCATAGCTTGCGAATCATTTACATCTTTATTATGATAATAATAAAGGTATCAAGCAATATAACAAATAAGTAATAAAACGGTAATAAAAAAATAACAGACGATAAACCCTCATAAAAATAACTTATTCTCCATAAAGTGTTAGCCGGCGTCATTATGAGAGAAAGCCTTGAGGGGATTTGGACCCTGGATCTCACCTTACCAAGGTCCAGGCAGCATAACGAAGTCTTGGGATCAAAGCTCATCTAAGGCATAGACTGGCTAGCCTTCAAAGAATATCTCTCCAAGACATACAACAGCCCAAATACCGTGCAGGTTAGGCTATGCTATGCCAAGATGATTTTGCCATGTGCTTTTTCGAAATGATGTGCAACACCTACTGGATATAGGAAGTGAAGAGAAGAAGAAGCTCTATGCCAGCGGATAGAGGACAGAGTCAACAGCAACAAGAAAAATGAATGGCTGACTCAAAAGCAAGAAGAAGGCGGCATGAAAAGGAAGAAGTCCCTACTATTATTACCGTAGACAGCCATTTTACTAGCAATGACAACAAAATCGCTGAAAGCTGACAATAAAAATCTTTACAGCCACCTGCATCCAACTTTTCTTAGTTTTACTTTCCTTCTTTACAAGGAGAATTCTTTTATCTATTGTATTCGTGCTTGGAAATGACATGGGTCATGTCAATAAAAGCAAAAATAATAATTCGATAGTAAGAGCAGCGACTTTTCTAACGTTGGCAACAATGACAGTAATCCTAGTTGCCGGTACTGCTGTTATTGTTGTACCTTTTTCACTACAGTCAGCAGAAGCACAAAGATTCATCGACTCAGAGAGCAATTTTGCAGTAGAACGAAAACCACCAGCAGCACCCGTAGTTGTATCTGGTGACAACATCTACGTTGCGTGGTGGACCAATAACACAGAAAATGGCAATCAAGAAGTAATGTTTAGAGCATCAAATGACGGTGGTGCTACTTTTGGTGACAAGATGAACTTAAGCAACACACCTGATGCTGACTCTGGAAGGGTAGAGATAGCAGCAGAAGGTGCAGATGTAATAGTAACATGGTGGGAAACAAACCAAACAAGCGATACCCCAGTAGCTAGGATAAGTACCGATGGTGGAGAGACGTTTGGTACTATGCTAAGACTTGCTGCTAATGATACTATGAGTCCTGAAACTACTACTGAAACCACTACAGACGATACAGCAACTGCAACTACTACTACCACTAATGATGAGGAGGCTACTACTAGCGTTTCCATAGTCCGAGGCTCTTCAGAGCTGACTGACGATGCATACCAACCAAACCCTATTGAAGTCAGCATCGACGATACGATAACATGGACTAACGACGACATAGCACAACATACAGTAACGTCAGGTGAAAATGGAGAGCCAAATGGCGAGTTTGACTCTGGTCTATTGTCTACAGGTGCAACATTTGAACACACATTCACCGAAGCAGGCGAGTATCCATACTTCTGTACACTGCATCCAAATATGGTTGGAACGGTCATTGTGAGCTGACTTCTTCTTCTTCTTCTTGTTCTTTTCCATTTTTCCTCTTCTCTTTTCTTTGTCATCATCCGATATCCTTCTTTGGCTTTTGCGAGACTGTTAGCACCTTCGCTCTGAATGTCAAATAAGGTGTAAAACAATAGCATACAAACACGCACCTAGGCACAAGCCCCATCATTACTACCACTGCTATCCACTATACTATCTCCTTCTTCCTTGATACTACTAGTAGAATAATCTGTGGTGTAACCTCCAACTACCTCATATGTCTTCTGCTGCTCATATCATTACCACTAGAAGCAACAGCACTAACAGCAGCATCAGGAGGGTCTTCATCATCACTGTCTCCTTCCTCCTCTTGCTGTTGTCTGCTCTCTGCTATGGCTAAGGCTATAGTTTCCTTACTGTATGTAAGCTGCTTCCTGTTTGGTGGCAGTAGATGGGGACATAGCATTATCAGGTGGGGTGCTTAGAAAGAGCAGGGTTTTTTGCCCCTGTAGCTTCTTCTTCTTCAACTACCTTTTCTTTAGTTCGCTGTAGGTCTTCCTTAGCCTCTTTAGCAATCAGCTCTGCGTTCGCTACCTCTTGCTCAAGTCATGATCAGCAATAACATCAAGTATTTCTCTGTTAACGATAGATACTGATGGTGTAGTCGCAAAAGAACTAACCACGTACATCAGAGTGGCAAACGGCTATCGCAATCATAAGTCACCGATGCAGGAACAAAAGCGAAAGAAGAAAAATAAAAAAGAAAAAGGGAGATGTTACGAACGAATATCCCTCTGTTTATTGGTGTGCTAGTGTTTGGAGATAGTTCTGTGGTAGTTGTTATTCTTTTTTTCTAGCTAGCTTCTATTATGTACCCCTCTCCACTCACTGCTGCCTGTTTATAACTATCCGCAGGTTTGGTCATCATAGTTTCATAAGTTGGTGTTCTCAATCCACGCTTCAACGGAAGTAGTCATAAACAAAATGATTGATGCTAGTCAGAGCTGTGAACAGTCAAGTAGAAGGAGAAGCAAGAGAAGGATGGGGCATTAATTCAGCTATGAAGAGACATTTGGATTTAGAAATAACGAGCTTTCAGGAGAATTCGAAAAGAAGAAGAAGTAGAGCATAACACACATACGCATACAAAACCCTTAAGTTTCATACGCGTATGTGCCTCTGTGCTCCACCTCTGCTATGATTGTTGAAATCATAGCTGAATAGTAAAACTAGCTCAAGTCTAAAAGCATCAATGTTCTAACAAATGAACAAAGAACTAAAAAACCAGTACATAATATTATGGGAAAACAGAAGGTTATGGATAGATAACGCTTGTTTCTTCTTCT
>JBKPEN010000107.1:0-16764 GCA_046728425.1 Thermoproteota archaeon | reverse complement strand
ATTACGACCCCATGTTTTTGCATGTGGGCAAAGCCGCGCTTCAATAAAGTAGTTCCGCGAACCATTCGGGTGTTTTCTACTGTCTCTACTTTAATGCCCTTGGGTTTTGGCTCAGTGGCTACAAGAGATATCGTCGTCATTGTCATGCTATAATCTCAATTGGCTTGAATGCTCTATATATTTTCTGTCAGATGTGCTTCCCAACTATAGTTTCAAACATTGACTGAATGTACATTACATTATTATTGCTAGGACAGCATATCGTGAAGCTTCTAACTTGACTCAGCTGAAGGTTTTCAAGCCATTCCCGCCTAGCCTTGTGCGCATGCATATTATGTTCTGTGTGCAGACTAATTGTTGTCAGTAGACTATCAAGATCTATGCTGGATAGAACGGATATTGTTCAGAAGGCCGCCAGCTATCAGAACTTCTCTTTGCCTTGGAGTTAGATCGACCTTGAGTGTGATTTTGTTCTTATCAGTTATCGTTTCAATCATTTTATTCTCTTTCTTCAAGCTGCTGACTATATTTTCTATTGTAACAGATCTACCCTGAGTTAGTAGCTCAAAGTCAGAGGCATTATGGAACTCAAATGGTATGATTCCAAAGTTGATTAGGTTTGCTTTATGAATCCTTGCAAACGATTTTGCGATTACACCTTTGACTCCAAGATACATCGGTGCCAATGCAGCGTGCTCTCTGCTAGATCCCTGACCATAGTTTTCACCTCCAACAATAAAGCCACCATGTTTTTCCTTGGCTCTTTTTGCAAAGTCAGGGTCAATCCAATAGAACACGTACTCACTTATTGCCGGCACATTGCTCCTAAGAGGCAATATCTTAGCTCCGGCCGGCATTATAGCGTCAGTGCTGATATTGTCTCCTACTCTTATCAGCACTTCACCCTGCAGCACCGACTCCATAGGCTGTCGTAGCGGAAGTGGACGTATATTAGGACCTCTCGATATCTGTATCTTATCAGCCTCGTCTGCAGGAGCTGGCGCGACAATGGAAGAGTCATCGATTACAAACTTATCGGGCCATGGGATATTGGGATACTCGCCAAGGTCTCGTGGATCAGTTATCTTTCCTGTCACAGCGCAAGCAACACATACTTCTGGCGATGTCAGGTAGACCTTGTCGTCCTTTGTGCCGCTCCTTCCCGGCCAATTTCGATTGAAGGATCTAATTGAAATCCAATCAGTTCCTGGCGCAGAGCCCATGCCTATGCAGCCCTGGCAACCACTTTCAAGCAGTCGAGCGCCAGAAGCAATGATATGATATATTGGACCGTCACGCGCTACAGTTTCAAGTACTTGCTTTGAACCTGGGTTAATGGCCATCGTGACATTTGGGTGTACCTTTCTGCCTTTGAGCACGTGAGCGACAGTCATCATTTCAACATAGCTTGAATTGGTACATGATCCTATGAGCACCTGATGAACATCGGTCCCCTGCACGTCGCGTACCTTATGCACGGCATCAGGTGAGCCAGGCAGAGCAATTAGTGGCTCCAGTTCGCTCAGGTTTATCTCTATGTTTTCGTCATAGCTGCAACTAGGGTCGGCCATGTAACGCTTGTAGTCGTACGGCCTACCTTGACGAGTGAGGTAGTCAAGCGTGACTTCATCTGATTCAAACAGAGATGTGGTGGCACCAAGCTCTGCGCCCATATTGCATATTGTTCCTCTTTGTGGTACACCAAGGCTCTTGATACCTTCGCCATAGTACTCAAAGATCTTTCCCACCCCTCCTTTGACAGACAGTCTACGTAGCATTTCAAGGATTATATCCTTGGCAGTAACCCAAGGTCTGAGCATGCCAGTCAACTTTACTCCAACTATCTTGGGCATTTTCGTATAGAATGGTGCACCGGCCATGGCTACGGCTACATCTAGCCCCCCTACTCCAATTGCCATCATGCCTGCGCCACCGGCAGTAGGAGTATGGCTATCAGAGCCTATCAGCAATTTGCCTGGTACTGAAAAGCGTTCAAGGTTTACTTGATGACAGATGCCATTACCCGGCTTGCTATAATAGATGCCATATTTTGAGGCAAACGTCTGGAGGAAACGGTGGTCGTCGGCGTTCTCAAACCCGGTCTGTAGAATATTATGGTCTACATAGATAGCAGCGTGTTCTACTTTGACCCGCGGTATTCCCATGGCTTCAAACTGCAGACATGCCATGGTGCCAGTTGCGTCTTGCATAAGAACCCGATCTACCTTAAGACCAATTTCTTGGCCTGGCTCGACCTTGCCTTCCACAAGATGATCAGAAATTATCTTTTGGGCGAGATTTAGGGAAGTCATTATCCCGGAGGTTTCTAGGGAGAAATGGATATTTAATAATATATAACCTGACATATGCGTCTAGTATATGGCAAGATGGCAAGATAAGGAGAGAGCACTACACGACTATATTTACCAAAGCAATCAGTGCCACAAACCTATAATAAAGAACTTAGTGTCCAACTTGACGACTCAGCTTTTTGTCAATACTCGGTGGAGCAGCACATGTTCTACAGATACTCTATTCACCTGGCAGCGACAAGTTCTTCACAAAAGCGTAGTAGTCTAATAATACATTATTCTGCGGATCCGTCCGTTGCAGCCAGTGGTTTGATATCTTCAACCTTTAACTCTTTACTGCAACGGGGGCATTTGACATGCTCAGGATCATCTATCGGTTCGAGCTCACTCTTGTCTGACGGACACTTGTTGTCAAAATGTGCATTTTGCACATCTGCATGTACTAGCATGAGCTCCTTTTTGCATACAAACAGCCGATATTGGGCAAATTCAGTATTGACGTCAGTTAGGATCTGATCCATGTCTGGAGTCCCAACAGTGTGCCTTGACTCATAGCCGCAGGCTAGGCATTTGAAGTTGTAAATCTTCAACGCCTTCTATATGGCAGCTTGGAATAAAAACATGGCAGATTGCAAATTTTCTACAAGAAGGTGTTTTTTGTCCAAAACAAGCTTGAAGAGTCTACCTGCATGTCTAAAGCTAAAGCATTCTCGGCCACGATCTTTCTAGGATCAATGTCATAGGCAGAGTGCTGAGAAGGATGATGCCTCATGCAGAATTTGAGACGATTTGTCGCTGTTTATCACCCGTACAGACAATCCACGGGAGCACTTTATTTGTCGCTTAGCTGCTGAACCAGGGTATACGCCGGCAGTAGCTGCTGAGCACAAAGTAGGTGGGATGGGATGGGCGTTTGTTATATACAGAAGTAGTTGGAGGAGTTGTACCTTCTCATGGACGGGAAATATCTTGATTCAGATTAAGTGCAAATGTAGACCATTAGCACCCTTACCTTTAAGCCACATAAACTCGTTGCTGACACCACATTGATTGAAAATTGCTATTACTGGCAGATCCGTCACTTACAGCGTAGAAACATAAGTTATTACAAAATTCTACATTTAATCCGAAAGCAAAGTGTATTATAATTTATATTTATATAGAAAAACATTCGATCTATATTATAGTCTTTGTATTCAACCCGCTATGAAGAAAAATTACCTATGATTTATTAGTTAAATAAAACCAGAGTACAAACACTCAATAGATAAAAGCTCTCTTTCTCAGAGATTGAGTGATGTGTTCTATCATTGGCATCCTTAGTAAGGATATTGTCGCTCCAGCATTAGTCGAGAGCCTCAAGAGAATGGAATATAGAGGCTACGACAGCGTAGGGATAGCGACTCTTTCAGCTAATAAGATTTCCGTAAAAAAAGGAATTGGCAAGGTAGGCCAAGTGAACAGCAGCCTTGACCTTGCAGGGATGGAAGGGTTTGTTGGTATTGGCCACACTAGGTGGGCTACACATGGTGGTGTCACGGAGTACAACGCCCATCCTCATCCTTGCTGCAACAACAATATCGCAGTTGTACATAATGGAATAATTGATAATTACTTACCACTCAAGGAAGAGCTAGTTAAGAAAGGACACATATTCAGAAGCGAGACAGACTCCGAAGTCATTGCTCATTTGCTTGAAGAATATTACAACACAGGCGGAGACATCAAGCGTGCAATGGTGGAAACAGTAAAGCAGCTTGAAGGGTCGTACGCATTTGTGGCTATGTTTGAAAATGGCACACTTTCATGTGCACGCCTTGACGAGCCACTTGTTATTGGAATTTCTGATAATACTTATTATGCATCAAGCGACGTGCTTGGCTTTTTGCAATATACAGACCAGGCAATATTTCTTGATAATCGAGACATGGCGATAATCGATAAGGCCGGCGTCAGTATTGTCAATTTCAGCGGCGAGCCGGTCACAAGGAGTATCACCAAGGTCGCGTGGGAACTTGCTGATGCCAACAAAGGTGAATTTGCACACTATACAATCAAGGAGATATTTGAGCAACGCACAAGCGTCAAGGCCGCTACCTATCAAGACGAGCACAAGATAAAGGCATTCTGTGACTCAATTGTAAGCGCTAGCAATATCCTTGTCACCGGTAGTGGCTCAAGTTATCATACTTCACTCATAATCTCTATGATGGGCTCTCGTTTTTTGAAAAAGCGGTTTGAGCCAGTTATGGCAAGTGAGTTCCAGTACAATATGGACTCAATAGATAAAGATACGGTAATTATTGCGATATCTCAAAGTGGCGAGACCGCAGATGTACTATCGGCGACCAAGCTCGGAAGAGAAGCTGGCGCAAAAATACTATCCATTGTAAATGTTCAAACATCCTCCCTTGCGAGGACTGCAGATGTTTCTCTCAGCATCAAGTCAGGCCCCGAGATCGGTGTTGCAGCGACAAAGAGCTTTACTGGCCAAGTGTCACTAGCATATGCAATACTTGACAGGATCAGTGGAGGAAAGATAGGCTTTGAGAGAGAGGTAATTTCAGACAAGATATCGAAAATGCTTACACAGCAGGAGAGCATCGAAAGGCTAGTGAACATTACGATGCCAAAGGTAAACGACATCTATCTCCTTGGGAGATCCATACATTTCCCAATTGCACTTGAAGGCGCGCTAAAAATGAAGGAGCTCGCTTATGTCCACGCAGAGGGAATTGCGGCAGGTGAGCTAAAGCATGGTCCACTTGCCCTGATGGATAAGAATGCAGTAGTCTTTGTGCTCAACCCTGACGACAGGACTTACAGCGATATGCTTTCTAGCGCGTACCAAGTTAAGGCAAGGGGTGCCAAGATAATTGGTATTTCAAATGTGCCAAACGACATTTATGATGCAATAATAGAGATTCCGAAGATAGACAACGACTTGCTATACCCGCTGGTTGAGATCATCCCGTTGCAATTGTTTTCTTATTACCTTGCGCTTCAGAATAATGCCAATCCAGACTTCCCGCGGAACCTTGCAAAATCAGTCACTGTCAGGTAAAAAAGTATATAATTAGTTTACTTGCATGAGAACATTACGAAGAAGATGGTAGGCAGCAGTATTGAAGAAGTGAATTGCGAAATTTGCGGCAACCCCATTGATGCATGCATGTGCGTTTGCCCTTATTGTGGTCAGAAGGATTCATGCGAATGCTGCCTCTATGATGCTGCGACGGGCGGCGGATAGTTCTAAAGCATTAAAAGAAGGACGCGTCAAGGAATTCAAGTTGGAAAAGACAATTACGAATTCGTTGAGTTGGGTAATAGGTGGAGCCCAAGGAAGCGGAGTCGATTCTGCCGCAAACATTTTTTCCCGTGCCTGCGCTATAGGAGGTTTATACCTATTTGGCAAGAGAGAATACTATTCCAACATCAAAGGCGAGCATAGCTACTTTACTGTAAGAGTTAGCGACAAACCTTTGCATTCTCATGTTGACGAGATCAACATGCTTGTTTCGTTTGATGCTGAAACCATCTTTCGCCACTTTGAAGAGGTAACTGCAAATGGTGGTATAATTTACGATTCAGATATCATTAACACGTCACTTGATGAGGTGCCAACTGTTGACGAGCCCGCCGCAGAACGTATTAAAAAGGTGCTGCAAAATGCAGGCCTAGGATTTACAGTGCAGGATGCGCTTGAGCACGCCAAAAGACGTGGTGTGATCTTGTTTCCTATGCCATTCTTTCAGCTCTTGCAGGAGTTTGCCCAAAAGGCAAACGACCCTGCACTCAGCAAGCTGACACGTATGGTAAATGTTATGGCGCTTTCAGCTTCGGTGGGAATATTGGATTTTGATAGCGAAGTGTTATTAAAGGCTATTCAGTTCATCTTTCGCACAAAAAAGAAAGTGGCCGACCTGAACGTACAGGCTTCTATTCACACATACAACTATGCCAAGGCAAAATTTGCAGGGAGCAACTTTGGCTACCGTCTAAAGACAAGGCCTGCCCAGCCGGACATGATAATAGTGCAGGGTAATCAGTCGTCTGCTCTAGGCAAGATGGTCGCAGGCTGCCGCTTCCAGACCTACTATCCTATCACTCCTGCGTCAGATGATAGTGAGTTCCTTGAGGCAAATGAGATACTGGATCTCTATGATTCCGGAGGTAAGAAAGGCTCTACTGTCGTCATGCAGACAGAAGATGAAATATCAGCGATTACGATGGCGATTGGCAGCGCCCTCACCGGTGTCCGCGCTGCAACTGCAACATCAGGTCCAGGATTTTCACTTATGGCTGAAGCGCTTGGCTGGGCTGGCATGAACGAAGTGCCGGTGGTCATTTCCCTATATCAAAGAACAGGTCCTTCAACAGGCCTCCCGACGCGTCACGAGCAGGGAGACTTGAACTTTGCAATTAATGCCGGCCATGGCGAGTTCCCAAGGATCGTGTTTGCATCAGGGGACATCGAGGAGAGCTTTTACGATAGTATAAAGGTGTTTAACTTTGCAGACCGCTACCAGACGCCAGTAATACACATGCTGGACAAGGCAATAGCAAACAGCCTCATCACTTGCAAGAATTTTAACCTCAACAAGGTTGCAATTGATAGGGGCTTGCGAGTAAAGCAGATAACAGAGGAAGACAAAGGGGTAGCCGGCAACTATCTTCGCTTTAAGCTGTCTAACAATCCTATAAGCCCAATGGTAGCGCTTGGCACCAAGGATGCGATTTTCTGGAACAGTGGAGATGAGCACACGCAGGAGGGACACATTACTGAAGACCCAGAAATAAGGGTGCAGATGATGGACAAGAGGATGACTAAACTGGATGTTGCGATAAAGGAAATACCAGACGAAGATAAAGCAGTGGCTTATGGCAGCAGCGACATAGTCATAATCAGCTGGGGCTCAACCAAGGGCGCGATATTGGACGCATTGGACAAACTGGCAGCCGAAGGCATGAAGGTTAAATATATTCAAGTTCGCCTTATGCACCCGTTTCCATCAGAGCTGGTCAAATCGATGCTAAAAGATGCCAAGACGGTGATCGACATAGAGATGAATTACAGTGGTCAACTTGGCTTCTTGGTGCGCCAGCACACCGACCTAGAAGCCAACTACTATATCGTAAAATATAACGGCAGACCTATGTCACTTGACGAGGTTTATAATGGTGTAAAGAGAATACTAAGTGGAGATGCTCCAAGGAGACAAGTGTTGAGAAGTGGCGCTTAAACTATCAGATTACAAGACAGATGTTCATAATGATTGGTGCCCAGGCTGTGGCGACTTCGGAATATTGAATGCCATCCAGATGGCACTTGCAGATCTACAGGTCCCACCATACAGGACCACAATATTTTCCGGCATTGGATGCTCTGGTAAAACACCGCATTTTATCAAGACATACGGCATCCACACACTTCATGGTAGGGTGCTGCCATTTGCGCAGGGAGCCAAACTTGCTAATCCTGAGCTCGAGGTTATCGCTGTTGGAGGAGATGGTGATGGCCTTGGAATTGGTGCTGGTCATTTTGTGAGCGCAGGACGCAGAAATGTCGATATGGTCTACATCATCTTCAATAATGCAGTCTATGGATTGACAAAGGGGCAGGCTGCACCCACTCTCAAGCTGGGTATGAAGACAAAATCGCTGCCGCAGCCAAATGTTAACAATTCTGTCAATCCGATAGCTCTTGCACTTGTTGCAGGCTTTACTTTCCTTGCACGAGGCTATTCCTACGATGTCCGCCACCTGAAGGAATTGATTAAGAAGGCAGTTGCCCATAATGGACTTGCATTCATTGATGTGTTACAGCCATGCCCTACGTATAACGATATCAATACTAAGGAATGGTTCCAAGGGCTTGACAACATTGATCCGAAAGCTGGCAAAGCCATGCCGAGGATGTATAAACTAGAAGAAACAGGGTACAATGGCGAGGTACATAGCTCTGATGAAATAAATCAGAAAATGTCCCAAGTGATTGAAAAGTCAAATGAGTGGGGCAACAAGATACCGATTGGCATTTTTTATCAAAACGAGCATGTTCCTACCTACCAAGAGAGGATAACTGCACGTATTCCCGATTACATGGAGAATCCACCGGCTCTGCAGCGAATTGCCAACAACGAGGGCAAAACGGTTACAAACATAGATAAGTTGCTGGAGGATCTTCAAGTGGTCAAGTACGCATCTTAAAGGATATCCTTAATTAAAATCACTAAATGTCACAAGAACCTCAAAAAGGCCAGCATAGGGTTATACCGTACTTTTGCTGTCAGAGGACTTTATGAAAAGAAATTAGCAATCTTATCCTTGTACATAGGCTCTAATTTTCTTTCAACTAAAAGGATCTCCTTTAAATTATTTTAATTTGGTTTTCACCTTTCACCTTTTAGAAATATCTTTTCATATAGGCACCATATATGAGGTTGTTGCTACTGACCCTATATTCTATAAAGTTAAATGACAATAGATGCTCATGGTGTCATGATTATGCACAAATTGCTAATCCGAACAGGTGGGATCAGTTTTGACTGCTAGGGAATTATTGATCCATAATTTTATCTCTGTTAGGGTGCATAGTGTTCTGGAGACAATCAGGCAGTTACCATCTCACTCCTCAGCAGTGGAAATGATGATGACAACAATGATAATAGTTCTAACAGCAATTGCTACTGTTGTTGTCCTTCTTTCTGATCCCAACTCAAAGATAGCAAATGCACAGGAACTGACCAGCATACCTGCAGTGATTCAGAACGGTACATTTCAAAACACAGAGGACGGATTTAGAATGCAAGTGCCAGATGACTGGGTAGTACAGGACATTGACAACTTACATCTTCCTAACTTCCGTGTTGCAAATGAGGCAGGTTTTTTGATACAGGCCATAATTTGCCCACAGCAAGAGGCAGTGCTCTCTGCTGGAGGAATGTATAACTGTGAACACTCTGAAGACTCTGTAGAAATTCTACACGATCGCTTAAGCCATAGACCTGAGTTTGAGGTCATTGAGGACCCGCTCAACATTACACCAGATGATTTCTTGGAGTTTATTGTAGAGGAAATGCAAGGACGTAATTATACTGACATCCAGATTATAAACAACACAGACCTTACAATTAATATCACCAGTCCTGAAGATCCTAACACAACAATAAGAACAGCACAGGCCAAACTTGTAGAAATGACATACCAGCTCAGTCTTGGATTAGGAGATATGAGGAGTTATTCAATTCTCGCGACTATTCCAGAGGGTCCACAGCCTGGGCTAAGACAGATCGTGTCAGGTGAGTTTATCACCTACGAAGGTCCTGCAGTAGCAACGCCCTCAGGTAGTCTTCCGCCACCAGTACAGCAGATATTTCAGAGCCTCGAATTTATCAGATGAGATCAATAATATAACTACATAGTACAGAAATCGATTTACTTGGTTTAGTGGGTCAGAGCAATTCTGTAGAAGGGAATATCTTGAATAAAGCCATGGTAGGCAAAGAAGGAACCAACAGAGGCTATTGCAGTAGGCATGACTTAGGTCGCAGATAGAGCCAATCTTTATCGGTCAGAAACCAAACGGAACAGACTTTCGATGCATTGATAGAAGAAGGTAAGCTAGAAGAGTTTGAATCGGGCAAGTATCGCCTATCGGCCTACACAAAAGCTATCTAGTGTAGGTTAGTGTTGAATCTACGGTTGTTTGAATTGGTTGTCGCAAATTGGTTGGTGGTAATATAATAAATTGATGGATTAAGTCAACGACTGAACCCAGTAAACAGATTGTATGTCTGTGGACTAAAACTTGTCAGCACCTTTTGTAATTCCTCGCTAGGATTCCCGTAAACCTCAAACTTACTTATCTTAGAGACATTGAAAATATTTGGAAGTATTGTTTGTGATGCAGCTCCGTTATTGTGAGCAAATACAGCCTCTGAATTTGCGTATGTTTCATATACAACACATTTTGTCTCATCTCTATTAAGGTAGAACTGATAACTTATTGTATCTGGCTCGTTAGCTTCTACCACTCTGCTCATTTCCTGTACTAGTTTCTTATATTCTTCTATTTTTCCTTCTTGTATAGTAAATTCTGCTCTAAACTGTATCTGATAGGGCTTCATGCTACTTACCCCATATCTCAATTAGATGGGATAAATATATCAGCTAGGAGATAAGGGTGTCAGTAAGGAAGTTCTGTCCATATTGCAGCAAGCACAGAAACTAAGAATATATTTTTGACAATCCAATTAAATAATTATACTGGCTCAAAGGTTCGTTTGGTCTAAGTAAATTCGCCACATCTGTCAGGCTTAGATCTTTTGTCCAATCTTACCCATGCCCCAAGGTTTAAGCAAGATTTTTTCCTTAGCACGAGTTACTTCTTTTAAACCGATATATGTTCTATACGAACGGAACATATTGCAGCAAACCAGGATCCTTCTAAGGTCCCAACCAAATAATATGGCGACTTGATAGTGAATAGATGTTGTGCAGGGATTGTTGAAATGTTAAAAGTTGTATTGTATTTAGTATCGAGGAATAGGGGAACACCGAAGATAACCGCAGCTGAGCATGTATGCATATATGCGCGAATGATGATGGCTAGAACGCTCTCTATGTTTTAGCGGCGGTTTACAATGACCATCATTATCATTACAGGTAATAATGAGACAGCCGAGCCCGGAGGGCTTCGATCCCTCGATCTGCGGTTCCGAAGACCACTCGCTCAGTTTGTCTTACACAAACGGGGAGCTCGCGAGTCTTCCTCACCGTAGCTCCATAATAAAATCAGCTGATATACAACAAGACAATGAATTTCGTGAATGGCTTCAATCTCAAGGGAAAACTAAAGCCACCATTAGAGAAACGATAAACTATGCAAAGCGATTTGCTATCGTACTGATAACAGGAGACGCTTCTGCACTTCTGACTTTATCCTCCAGAAACAAGCAGCATGCGATGACAGCTCTGGCTAATCTAGCAAAATATCAAGACAGCGCTATAATTTGAAATGGTCCAAAGGCGATTCTATCCAGCACTTTAATCGGTTCTTTAACGAAGAGCTAACCCTCGATACCATGTTACAGAGGATTAAAGAAATGATGGCCAAAACCCCTAGCTGGGTGGGCAATATACTGCGATTTGCCGTGCTTGTTGGGCTCAGACCTGCAGAGGTATGCGAATCTATTAGCCTGATTTGTAAGTCTAATGACAAATACTATAACCCAGAACGTCAGGCATTAGAACACTTTAAATTTCCTGAAATATTCCTGCGGCAAACCAAGAAGGCTTACATCAGCTTTGTGACGCCCGAAATGTTGAAAAAGTTCGAAATCGAACAAATTCTCCAAGTCTCATCACGTAATGCTATCACTTACAGTCATATTCGTTATGCCTGTTGGTCCGCTGGCATCAAGTGCTATATGCGCTATTGCCGCAAGATATTCGCAAGCTGGCTTAGAAAGGAAGGAATTGCACCAGAGATTGTAGACTTGCTCCAAGGAAGAGTAAGCCAGAGTATCCTAACACGCCATTATCTGTCTCCATCACAAAACATGAAAGATGATGTTTTGCAAGCTCTTGAGAAGTTGCAAAGTCAATTGAACTAAACTGATTTATGTCTTACATAAGGCGTCTTATAGCTGATGATAGGGGTATGCCGCTACTGTTGCTCCACAGCTGTCTGATTATTATTACCTCCACCAGATAAACTAGTCAACACTGTCATTATTATGAAGAGGTTGGAAGTAGCAATAATCGCGTTCATTTTCTATTTCTATTTTTTCCAGATGATACAGGAGCCTGTTGACATCGATGTATCCTTTTTAATTGACTATCTACTGATGGTCTTCTTTACCATCGTTTTTCTCCACATAAAAGCGCCTAGGATTATCACCCAAGCGAACGAAATGAATGTAGCAAGATCTCCCACAACTGGAAGAGGTGCAAAGCCCAAATATGCAACACCTACACCAGCAACAATGGTAGCAGCACCTGAAAAAATACCGAGTCCACCAATCCACCTGCTAAGAATGGCACTCTTTGCTATTGCAACTCCAAAGATTATAGCAACTCCACCTTGTATAATTCGATTAATACTATTGATGCCAATTTCAGTCCATCTAATCCCTTCAGCAACTCGAAAGGCGATAGCTTTTTCTTCAGAGGAGGAGGAAGATGAAGAATTGGCAGGAGGAATAGCATACCAAGAATCAACTGCTCTTTTGAGTGCAATTCCATCAACAGCCTGTAGAATTGCAAAAGTGCTGGCTGCAATTATAGTTACTGCAAATCCAAGCCATGCCAGTGCTGAGGTAGTTCCTGATTCAGAGTATACAAGCAAGCGAAACAGAGCTACAAATCCACCAGCAAAAATTAGCATTACACCAGCAAATTGACCAATGTGGGCGGCTATCCATGTATTACTTTGAGCATATACTGCAAACACAACAGGATGGTCCCTCAGATCGTGGCTTGAAGCATGAAATAGAGTAGATACAATGGTGATAAGAAGACCAGCAATGAACCCAACTGACCCCATTCGAAGCATTGGACGTTCAAAATCGGATTTGATTGGATTCATGCAGCGGTCAGATGCCTCCGTATGTGAATACCATATTCGCAATTAACATTCTCTCTGAATATTATAACGTTATCCAGTTTTTTAAGGAGCGTTTACGATTTTATTTTTTGTGAGCATAGTAATAGAAATTCTGCTCTATCCGTTGGTCTATTCAATCCATGATTCCATAGAGAAGTAGCCATCCAAAAAATGATTGACGCCAGTCAGAGAATATTAGCTATGAACAATTAATAAGTAGAAGGAGAAGCAAGAACAAAAAGGTGATATGGTAGCAGGTCAGTACGGACTATACTTAGCAAGAAGCGGAAGTACGCCAATAAGTCCTATTCCTACTACCATACCAATGAGGCAGATGTTAGTTTTAGTTGTTTTGAATGACAACATACACCCTTTGTTTTAGTATGGCAACTATTACTACTCTTCTCAGCATTTTCTTTTAGAGATTGAAAGGCTCTTCAACTTATCATTAATGAGATTGATTAGTCATAATGGAAGAGAACAATTCCTTCCTTTAGAATTGCACTTGAAATGGAAGAAAAAGAGGAATGGAAGCCATTTCGTAATGCTTTGGATAAGAGAGATAGAAAGGAGTTTGATGAAATGTGGGAGCTTCCAAAATTCTACATTTCAGCTTGTTCTAATTCTGTACAGTATGTTAGACTACATCCTATTTTGATGTCAATACTCTTATATCATTACAAACAGCTAACTGCATGTATTTCAGAAGTTGAACGAATAGAATCTAAGGTCAACAGCAAGAAGAAAGAGGGGTCGAGTACAATGAAGAAAGAACAAGAAGTAAAAAAAGAAGAAAACGACGAAGTGCCTACCACAGCTACCTTAGATAGCCATTTTGTTAAGAACAAAATTGCCGAAAGTTAAACTTTCTCACCCTGCATCAATCATGATATCCCTTTCTGTCAACTGTTCTGAAATTATGATATAGGTTACTGCCCCAAGCACTAACGACGCTACTATTGCGGCGGATAAGCATCAGGGATTTGCTGCCCCTCTTTGTCATTATTGGTGCGTTTATAGTGATTGGAGTTGTCCTCATTAGCTCAGGAGTTCTCCCTGAAGAAAGGGCTCGGGAATTCCACCCTCTCACAGATGTCTCAATAGCAAGCGACATGAGGGTGATTAAAGAACCGACGCTTGGAGATAATACATTCATCTACGCAGTTAATGATGTGGCTCAACGTGGCATAGATATTGCTCAAGGTGATGCACGAGTAAGACAGATACTTGATGATGCCAAAGCAAAACAAGCTACAGTAACTATTGCTGCTGTTCAGCCTACAGTTATGATAGACAGACAAAGCGGAGAGTTAAGTCACAGCTCAGCAGGACAGGTCGTAATTACTTCTAACTGGCAAACGATTGGTGGAACCGCTTATCCAGAGCCGCAACGTTTTGCAACAGTTGCAGACAGAAGCCTCGAGTCGCACCAGCAGATATGGCATGTCTTAGTTGATGTAGACAAGGGTCAGGTTAGACAGGTAAATCAGCAGGCGAATCGAATCATTTCTGATAGCATAAGTCCAGATGTTGTACGTACCGAGGTGAATATGTTTATGCCCAATGCAATTGTGGTGGATGCAGGCTCTACTGTTCGGTGGACTAATCCTTCAGATTTGCCGCACAATGTAGTTGGCGTGTTCAATCAAACAACAGCACAGGATGCTGTTAATAACACCGAGCTAATTCTTGATAATTCAACAAACAGTAGTGGTAATAGTAATAGTAATAATAACGCTAATGATGCACAATCATCGCAGCCTTCTTCAGGTACAACGAGAATAGATAGTGGTTTTATTCAGCAGGGTCAATCGTGGCAATACAACTTCAACGAACCAGGAGTCTTTAACTATCTATGTACAATCCATGCAGAGGAAGGTATGAGGGGAACACTGGTAATAGCACCGACTTCTTGATGATTGTTTGTATACCTTTTTTTATTCCAGCAATTCTATGTATTCCTCTCAATATATGGTTGGTTAGATTTGAACCCTCAAGGTGCAGCTATATAATTTGACAAGTTCATTCCAAGGAGCCAACGATGGTAAAAATTGTGGTCAAGCTTGTTCACTTCAAGCAAGCGATGGTCAGTCAGTCAGCAGACAAAATAATAATCATTCTTGTTCTTTTTTTATTTTCTTCCAGAGGTTGTTACATGCCTACCATTTTCATTCTTTGTAGCCGCATTTGGACTTTTATTATGAAACCAACCGTTGCCATGGAGAGACGAAGTTTAGGTCAGCAGCGCGCTAAGAGCGCCAAGAGGCATGCTGTAGCCTATATCAGTATCAGCATATGGTGCAGTCAGCAGCGTTGATGGTACTGTTGGAGTTGTTTATTGTTGTTGTTATTATTATTCTTCTCCTACGTCAGTAGTTCATGCTGCTGTTGTCACATTGGTTTCAGAAGTAGCAGTGCTAGTACTGTTAGTAGTAGTCGTATTGGTCGATAATAATGGTAATATTCCACTTTCCCATCTCCATAATGTTGTATCGCTCTCACCATTTGGACTGATGTTGTCAATTCCTGCTGCTATCACACCGTTTAATGGTGCAAGCATACCAGTCGAATTGGTGTGGAAGATAACTGTTACTATGCCTTTGCCTCCACCTAGAGGAGCTGCTGCAGGGTTGTTGAACTGTACTATTTCATAAATTGTAGCAGTTACAGTCTCACCATTTGCTGCTCTGATGGTCGATTTTGCATAAGCAGATGATGTTGTAAATGAGACAATGGCTGTACCGTTGCTGATGGTACTAATAGTCTGTGTGCTGTTAAGAAGAGTTAGCGTGCCATTTCCAGAGTGTGTTGCGCTTATGTGTGTCTGGTTTATTGGAGTCACGCTTCCAGGTGGTGCACGTTCTTGGTAGATAGGATGTGGTGATAGCTTTATTCCAGATGATGGTGCTGCTGAAGATGTAGTAGTAGTTCCTGCTGATGCTGTAGTTGTTGTAGTAGCTGCTACTGGAGAAGCTATGGTTGTTGATATAAGCATTATTATTATTGCTATTGCAAGGACAGAGATAGTAGTAGCTGTTGTTGCTGTTTCTACAGGATGGTTGTTGTTTTTGTTATTTAGATATGTCATATGTCATATGTCATTTACAAGCACGAATATTGAGGCTAAATGTGTTCACTTGATAGATATTTGAAATATAATGATAATATAACTCCCTCCCCTTTTAGTGCTAGCCTGTTTATAATTATCGACAGCTTTCGCCATTATGGTCTCCATCGGTTTGGTCTATTCAATCCACGATTCAACTGAAGTCGCTATCCAAAAAATGATAGATGCTAGTCAAAGAATGATAGATGTGCAATGTAAGGTGACGGGAGAAGCAAAAGACGGTTGGGGTCTTAATCCTGTCATAAAGAAACATTTAGAATTAGAGATTAAGACTCTTCAAAATGCTCCAAGAGATGCAGATAAGTTAAGGCACCTTTTAGAAATAAAACAAAGACAAAAGGATGAGGCAATGCTTATTGAAGATACTCAAAGGTTGGTTACAGAGATTGAAATGTTAAAGGTAGTATTGTGTTTAGTGAGCAGAAAGTAACAGCAGCAATAGCAGCAGGAGGAGGAAGAATAGCTGGCAAAGAAACGTCCTTGCGGGCTGACTTGTTTCGAGCACATATATCGGAACAGCGAACATGAGCAAAAGCCCAACTATAGCCACAGCTATTCCTCCTATGGCTACATCCATAGATTCGTTAGGAAACACTGCCCAACTGACTACTATCTTTTCCAAACTACTTTTCCTTGCAATTCCTATTTAGTGTAAATATTTCCAAAATGGGAACTTATTGCAGAAGAAGGAACAACTCCCTGAGATAGAGGTATAA
>JBKPEN010000116.1:0-2828 GCA_046728425.1 Thermoproteota archaeon | reverse complement strand
GAACCTGACGCTTACCTGGCTGCTTCTGCAATCGAGCTTCTACATACGGAGTCTATAATCCACGATGACATTATCGATGAGGAGAATCAGCGACGCGGAAAGCCCTCATTCCACGTAAAATATGGCTACAACAGCAGCATACTTACTGCGGATTTTGTTCTTGGTGTCATACTAAACATCGGCTCAAAATTAAAAAATCCCCGCATCATAAATGAGCTATCAAATGCTGCAACTAAAATGACTGAAGGGGAAATGATGGAGATAAAACTTGGTAAGGAAATAGATATCACAGAGGATGACTATATCAAGGTGCTTGAATTCAAGACGGCTTCACTCTTTGAGGCGTCAGCCAAGATTGGTGCAATAACTGGAGGCGGGGACGAAGATCAGGTCCATACCATGACATCTTTTGGCAACCTATTGGGGATCGCCTACCAGATACATGACGATCTTATAGATTGGAGCAATGAGAATCGACTTTTTAACATGCTCGTTAGGAAAAATGGCAAACCAAAAGATATTGTCGATCAGATGGACAAACTGTATCACTCCTACGCATCAAAGGCAAAGAACGAACTTCGCAAGATATCAACACATAGTGAAGCCAAGCGCCACTTGGAGCTCTTGACAGACCTTACATCGGTCCAGTTCTAATGAAAAAAGCTACAAATATTGAATAATTTAGTAGCAGTATAATATATATCGCTCTGCAGGCGACACAATTTTTGCTTCAAAGGGCTAGGAATTGATAATATCGCATAATCTATCAAGCTAGAAGTCGAATTTTCTCTGAAGAATACAACTAACTTCGGCAAAGAGATGCAACCTGCGGGCAAAACAATTAAACACCAACATGCAACTTCTTTATCTTGCTTGTCAGTAAGTGAAGCTGTTAGGCCTCCATGGATGATAAGGACACGATCGAAGTATTTTGTAATACTTGCAGCTGCATTCGTTATTTTTAGTGCAATAGTCGCTTCTGGGGTAACTTTTGAAGCAGATGACGCAGTTAGTCGCTACTTCAAGTCAGTACAAGGCAGCAACCCCAGTATTGACATGGCAATGATAGTTATTACTTCGCTAGGTGATGTAACAACACTGTTCATTGTTGGCATCGCATTAACGATAATTCGGCGTACGAGGAAGGTTGGTATGATATTTCTTATTGCATTGGTCGTTATTGTAGTCTTGGTCATGTACATAAAGCCCCTGATTGGAAGAGAGATTCCACCCTATGGATTTGAGCCAGCTTCAAAACTGCCTGAAAACTTTAGCCTTGAAAGCGATAGTCTTGCGCCTTTTGCTGCTGGATTTTCGTATCCCTCTGGTCACGCTTCTCGTGCCACTGCATTAGCCTTTATTGCAGGGTATGCTATCTATAACAAATCTAAAAAAATGGGTTATGCGATCTGGGCCTTTCCAATCATTATTGGCATTACGCGCATCTATGTAATGCAGCATTACCCAACAGATATTATCGGTGGTTTCATATTGGGAGGATTAGTGTCCGTAGTTCTGAGCAATTCCATGAAGCTTGAAGAACCATTCTTTTTATCTAGAATAAAAGGCAAGGAAGACAGAGCACTCTAAGTTTTTGATATTATACAGTACAAGCTTACATAAGAGCAAACTACTATCATACCGTGACATTACCAACTAGCTCAATTTTGCACAACACAATTTAATCCCGATGGATTGTATAAATGACCATTGGAGCATGCGTAATTCAATCATAAAGATACCTGATAGGAGGTCGAGGTGGTGGTGCTACGGGTCCTACATGTCATATACATGTACTATTATGTGATATTTTTAGAAATTGAGAGATTATCGTGCTTCATACTTAATTAAGAAAATGCAAGTTTTCTTGGTTCTTTCTCTTCAGTAGAAAGAGAGAGCGAGTGAGACACCTGTTAAGGATATTGCCAAATAAGAGAAACTGATCAAGTCGAAATCTTTAATTCTGTTTAGGATCTTAAAAATATCATTTAAGATGGGCATGTCTTCTGCTCTGATAATGAACATCGCTGGATCAGAGTGGATCATAATCATACTTTTTGGACTAATCCTACTGTTTGGTACTAAAAAACTACCCCAGTTTTCACGCACGCTGGGTAAGGCAGTAGGAGAGTTCGAAAGAGCGAAAGAGATGTTCCGTCATGAAATGGAACAAGCATCAGAGAATGCAGTGGCAGATAACAAATTTCCCAAGATAATGGGTCCAGTAGCTACGGAGAGGAAAAAGCTAGAGTTGATCGCCAGCTCGCTAGGCATAGAGAATCATACTGGCCTTACAGACGAGGAGCTTCGTACCCTTATATCAAAGAAGATGTCAAACTGACCTACAGGATATCTCCTACAATTTACACACAAAACTTATAACATTAACTTTTCCAGAAAAATGTATGCTAGAGACTGCAAAAGGCTCTACAGCTGTAATAAATCCCTTTGAAGTTGCCCTTAAGCAGCTTGACGAAGCAGCCAAGCTTATAAACCTAGACAAAGGGTTACAGCAAGTTTTAGCCAACCCGAAGCGCGTTCTTACAGTATCGCTGCCAATAAGAATGGATAATGGAGAAACACAAGTTTTTACTGGATATCGCTCTCAACATAATGATGCCCGAGGCCCCTACAAGGGAGGCATACGCTATCATCCACAAGTGACTATCGAGGAAGTCAAGGCCCTATCTATGTGGATGACTTGGAAGTGTGCTATTGCTGATATCCCGTACGGCGGAGGCAAAGGCGGCATCATATGTAACCCAAAGGAAATGTCGGAAGGTGAACTAGAACGCCTTACGAGGCGCTATGCCTATGCTATTGCAGAC
>JBKPEN010000058.1:0-4886 GCA_046728425.1 Thermoproteota archaeon | reverse complement strand
ATAATGAAATATTATTGTATGGTTGTATACCTTTAGCCGCTCTTCTTTATAGAAGGCTAGAAAGCCCTATAACGATCATTAAGAACTCTCTAGTAGAGATTCAATCAACAATTCATTATTATTAGAGTACATGTGCACTAGCGGAGTATGCCCCATCCAATTCTGTCAATAGTCTTAGCAGTGATACTTTTATTTTTATTAGGACATAATTTTGCAGCTGCCCAAGAAGCCGAGATTATAGGGCAAAGGCCGTCTGTAAATGATAACCGCCTTACAGTTGAACAAGTTGCTGGTGGACTGGTATATCCAACCGCGATGGCTTTCTTAGATGAAGACACCATACTGGTGCTTGAAAAAGATAGTGGAAGAGTGCGGGTGATCGAAGACGGAAAGCTTCAGCCGGAGCCACTCCTTGACGTCGCAGTTGCAAATGACGGCGATAGAGGAATGCTGGGCACTGCTATTTCAAGGGAAAATGACACAACTACCTACGTCTTTTTGTATTTCACTGAATCAGGCGGAGGGGTTGACGGCGATGATAAGCAGGGAGTGCCCCCTGCAGGCAATCGCCTGTACAGATATGAGCTACAGGGAAACCGACTTGTGAATCCAACGCTCTTGCTTGATCTGCCCGCTCTGCCAGGACCACGTTACAATGGTGGACCAGTAGTTATTGGTCCAGACAACAATGTCTATGTCAGCATAGGCGAAGTAGGAGATCATACTGGCAAGGTGCAGAATTTTAAAAACGGTTCGGAGGCAGATGGGACAAGTGGGATACTGAGGATCGGTAAAAATGGAGAGGCTCCTGAGCCTATAATCGGGACTGGCGCGTTTGCCAAATACTACTTTGCATATGGAATGCGCAACAGCGGTGGTATAGACTTTGATCCCATGACCGGCATATTGTGGGATACTGAGGATGGCGCACCATTTGTAGATGAGATCAACTTTGTCAATGCCGGCTTTAACAGCGGCTGGAAGATAGTACAAGGAATGGTGCCGCCAGAATACAACCTGACAGATCTTGTGATGTTTAACGAAGAGAGCCACTACAGCAATCCCAAGTTTACATGGACAGAACCAGTTAACCCAACAGCCCTTGAATTCCTCAATTCTAATGCACTTGGGCAACAATATGAGAACGATATGTTTGTAGGCGACATAAACAATGGCACAGTCTATCACTTTGCGCTGAATGAAAATAGGTCAGCATTTGTCCTTGAAGGCGCGCTGGAGGATGCAGTAGCAAATACTTCTGAAGAAACAAAGGGTGCTATCTTTGGTACAGGGTTTGGAGGTATAAGTGACATTAAGACAGGCCCTGATGGCTATCTG
Organism: Thermoproteota archaeon; assembly: GCA_046728425.1. Lineage (GTDB taxonomy): Archaea > Thermoproteota > Nitrososphaeria > Nitrososphaerales > Nitrososphaeraceae > Nitrososphaera. The sequence continues at coordinate 3,548 of JBKPEN010000058.1, read as the reverse complement.
TACATCCTCTCATTTGTGGATGGTACACTATTCCGAGTTGTTCCTACTGTCGATGCGCCACGACCTGATACAGTAGTGGCAGGAGGTACTGCTGACCTAACTGTCAGAGCGGTGGATCTCTCGGGTGATACAATAACGGGAGTGTATATTGTCATTAAAGCAACCAACGGAACCACTCTGATGGAAGGACACGCTCCCTTGACATTTACTGGAAGTGCTGGGTCTACATACACCGTTACAGTACCTGTTCTAGGCAACATGAAATTTGACCGGTGGGATAACGGAGTTACAGACAGAACAAGATCCATAACTCTCAGCCAAGGAGATACTACCATTACCGCATACCTAGATGTTGGATCAACATTTGATAATGCTACGATAGACTCGCGTACCCTCATTATACAGAGGTTTGCCGATATTGTAGACCAAGACAATTGCTTTGATGCAGAAGATGCACATAGGCTGTATATGGTTATTGGCAATGTACTACGGAATTTGTTCAGCGAAAGCGAAGGAGGCAGCAACCAGCTGCAACAGGAGATAGATGGGCTTGTTCAAGATTGTCCAGTCATTAACCCCACTCCTAATGAACTCAACCCTGCCAACCCTCCCACCACTACTACAGAGCCAAGTGAATCAAACAGCGAGGAGGCTGATGGTGGTGGTGATGAAGAAGGAGGCGGTGATGGTGGTGGTGATGAAGAAGGAGGCGGTGATGGTGGTGGTGATGAAGAAGGAGGCGGTGATGGTGGTGGTGATGAATCTGATGATGGAGGAGAGGAAGAGTAGGATAAGAGTAGGATGATAGAAATAGTGAGCAGCAGCTAATTCTCTTTCAACTTTTTCTGTATCATCTCTAGTGCAACCTTTGGGTCTGCCTTGCCTTTTGTGATCTTCATCACTTTGCCGAGTAGAAAGTTTGCAACATTGGCATTGCGTCTTGCATCCTGAACGGCTGCCTGCTCCATCTGAAAGACTGACTGAACTGCCTGAGTCAGTACACTCACATCATCAATTCTGCTGGCATGCATCCTTTTCGCCAATTCGGAAGGCATCTCGCCTGTTCTTACTATTTGACCAAGGATCTGCTTTGCAGTGGCTCTGTTTATCATATCTTGATCGACTAGTCTTGCGAGATCCGCGATATGCTCTGGCCGCACTTTGAGGCCTGCAAACAGTGAATGCTCTTCTTCCTTCTGTTGTTCATCTATAAAGCTCATAAGATCAGTCACTAGCCAGTTAGCTATCTCTTTTGGTGACAAGTATATCATAAGGGTGGACTCGAAAAAGTCAGCAAGTTCCTTATTCCCTATTAGCACTTGTGCAATGTGGGCTGACAGGCCATATTTTGACATAAAACGTTCCCTACGGGTGTCTGGAAGCTCTGGCATCGATTGCTTGATAAATGAAACAAACTCACTTCCAAGCATTACCAGGGGGATATCTGGCTCTGGGAAGTAGCGGTAGTCTTGCTCCTCCTCTTTGGTCCTCGATTCTTTTGTTACTTTTCTTGCATCGTCCCAGTGACGAGTCTCTGACCTGACTCGAATCTCGCGGGATGTCATCGTTTTCTGTCTTGTGATTTCATAGCGTAACGCCTTTTCTACATCACCAAATGAGCTAATGTTCTTTATCTCCACCTTATTGCCCTCATTAACCGATACATTGGCATCGCAACGTACAGATCCCTCAAGCTTCGTGTCGCATACACCAAGATGCTCCATTATCGAAGTTATCTTGTCAAGGAACATCCGCACATCCTTTGTGTCGGCGAAGTCCGGCTCTGTCACTATCTCAACAAGTGGGACACCAGCTCTATTGTAGTCGATCAAGACATAGACGCTGGTATCCATACTGCCGCTTGCATAGACAAGCCTGCCAGGATCTTCTTCCAACTGTACACGTCTTATTCCCGCGTCCTTGCCATTACTGTACTGGAGCTTGCCGTCCACACCTATGCTTGTTATACTGTATGCATTGTACTGTGTCAGCTGAAAGTTTTTGGGCAAATCTGGGTAAAAGTAGTTCTTTCGGTAGAATGCTATTTCATCTGGGAACTTGCAGCCAAGCGCAAGAGCGATCATTGCAGCAAACTCGACAGTCTTCTGATTCAAAAGCGGTAATGTTCCAGGCAGTCCTGCACATATGGGGCAGATGTTTGTGTTTGGAGCTTTTCCTCTGTAGTCTGAACTGCATCTACAGAATAGCTTGCTCTTGGTACCTGTGAGCTGACAATGAATCTCAAGCCCAATCTTTGTAGTAGTGGTAGACATCACAGATCAGGGGTCCTCTGCACTTTTGCAGCTTGCTCAAACAAATATGCCACATCAAGAATAGTCTGTTCGGCAAATTGGTCTGCCATTATCTGCAAGCCCACAGGCAAGCCCTCCGCAAAACCAGCAGGGACCGATATTGCGGGCATACCGGTGAGGTTTGCTACAACTGTATCAATATCGACAAGATACATCTTGAGGGGATCGTCTATTCTTTCGCCTATTTTGAAAGGAAGTATGGGCATGGTAGGTCCTATTAATACATCGTACTTCTTGAAAAGGGTCTCCATCTCGCGTCTTAGGAGCGACCGTACTTGCTGCGCCTTCAGATAATACTTGCCGTAATATCCTGAAGAGAGCACATACGTTCCAACAATTATTCTTCTCTTTGCCTCTTCTCCAAAGTTGCCGCGTGCCCTAGCAAAATAGCTGTTCCATTCGTAACCTTCAGGGTTCATATCAAAACCGTAGCGGATGTTATCATAACGTGCAAGATTGCTACTTGCTTCTGCGGTTGCGATCGTATAGTAGGATGCAAGTGCATACTGGACTGAAGGAAGAGACACTTCTTCGCATTTGCAGCCCTGCTTCTCAAGTGTTTCTGCAGCATTGTAGATCATCTTGGATACCCTAGAGTCTGCACCTTCAGTAAACTCCCTGATAAGACCTGCACGTAACCCTTTTCTTTCTTGTAGAGAATATGTAGGTTTGATGCTATTGGTCGTAGTGTGATCGTTTTCATCAAAACCTGCAATCACATTTAGAATTGAAACTATGTCGGATACTGTCCTGCCAATAGGCCCTATCTGCTCTAGGCTATTTGCATAGGATACAAGCCCAAATCTGCTCACGAGGCCGTATGTGGGCTTGAGCCCCACCACTGAGCAAAAACTAGCAGGACATCTGACTGAGCCACCTGTGTCTGAACCAAGTGATGCGGCGCATTCAAAGGCAGCTACGCTTGCTGCGCTTCCGCCTGATGAGCCACCCGAGACCCTGCTTATATCCCATGGGTTTCTAGTGGGGCCATGTCGACTAAACTCTGTGGTAGAACCCATTGCAAATTCATCTAGGTTTGCCTTACCAATTATGATTGCACCGGCAGCTATCAGTCGCTTGATCACTGTTGCATCGTATGCCGGGATATAACTTTCAAGCATCTTTGAGGAACATGTAGTTTTCATTCCTTTTGTGCAAATGTTGTCCTTGATGCTCAATGCGACTCCTGCAAGCGGGCCACTTTGCTCGCCGTCCTTGATCTTTTTATCCAACCTG
>JBKPEN010000213.1:0-3649 GCA_046728425.1 Thermoproteota archaeon | reverse complement strand
TCTCCGATGTTGGCAGCAGGTCCCATGCCTAGCCCTCCGACTACCTGAGCAGCTTCATCAGATAGTATATCGCCAAACAAGTTAGTCGTGACAATAACATCAAATTCCTCTGGATTGCGGATTAAGTTCATCGATGCTGCGTCAACATATAATTCACTGTACTGAATTTTCGGGTAGTTCTTTGCAACTGACCTGCAGGCTGCAGAAAACAATCCGTCCCCCTTGCGTAGGACATTGGCCTTGTGCACTGCAACTACCCTAAGCTTCTTGTTACGCATCATCGCTATTTTGAAGCCATATTCTGCAATCCTCCTGCTGGCCTGTTCTGATGTAATCCTAAGTGCCACTACTGTGTTTTCGTCTGTATTGAACTCCCATCCAAGGTAGACGTCCTCAGTATTTTCTCTTACTGTAACAAGGTCAACATTGCTTGAGATACTCGGAATATTAGGATATGACTTGGCCGGCCTGACATTTGCATAAAGATCAAACATCCTGCGAAGAACGATTATTACATCGGCTGCAGTCTCACCAACTGGCCCCTTAAGGCACGCTTGCGATTTCTTGATGGTGTCAAGAGCCGAATCCGGCAATGCTTTGCCAAATTTGGCAAGCGCACTGTCGCCGGATTCAACTTCGTATATGTCAAATTTTGTTTGGGAATTGTCATTTATAGTTTCAAGGATCTTTTTTGCTGCCGCTGTCTGCTCGGGCCCAATTCCATCTCCTTTGATGAGGGAAATATCATATCTTGCCAATCGGATACCCTATGTTAGAGCTGCAGTATCTAGCTTTTGGAGTAGAGGACCTTTTTTAACAGTACCTTGTTGATTGAGTCCATCATTGCTTGTACGGATGCAACGACTATGTCTTCGCCAGACTTACGCGCTGATACGATGTTCCCATTCTTGTCTTCGACCTTGACTGTAACTTCTGCAAGCGCGTCAGACCCTCCTGTTATTGAGTCCAGCCTATATTCTCTTATCTTGACATTTGCCATCTCTCCTGATATCTTTTGTATCGCTTTTAGCGCTGCATCGACCGGACCAACACCAATGTCTGATGCAATAAAATCCTTGCCGTCGGCGTTGAGCCTTACCACAGCGGTTGGTATTATGTTCATCCCAGTGACGATGTGAAAGTCATAGAGCTTGAACTTTTCTTCAAATTTGTTGTTATTCATTACCCCGCCGGCTATCGACAATAGTTCCGATGTAGTAATGGGCTTACCATTATCGGCTATGTTCTTTTGCTTCTCCACTATGACATGAAGCTGTTCGTCAGTTGGCTTGATGCCAAACTCTTCAAGCATTGCCTTGATTCCATGTGCACCAGCATGTTTGCCAGCTTGCAGCCACCTTTTCCTGCCCACAAGCTCGGGGCTTATGGGCTCATAGGTAAGTGGATTGCTGATTATGCCATGAGTATGAATTCCCGACTCGTGGCCAAAGGCGTTTTCCCCAATTATCGCCTTGTTTGGTTGTACAATTATGCCCATTGTGTTTGAAACGAATTTTGAAGTTTCATAGAGCAACTGTGTCTTGATCTTGTGTTTTTTACCGTACAAGCATTGAAGCGCCATTACAAATTCTTCAAGCGATGCGTTGCCAGCACGCTCACCAAGGCCGTTTATGGTAACATGCGCGCATGCAGCGCCGGCGCTTACACCTGCTACTGAATTAGCCACTGCAAATCCAAAATCGTCGTGGCAGTGGACGCTTATTGGGAGCCTTGTAGCTTGCTTGACTTCTTTTACAAGGTCGGCAACGTATTGCGGAGTTGCATACCCTACAGTATCGGGTATATCCAGCCTGTCCGCACCTGCTTCTGCTACCTCCTTGAACACCTTAAGTAGGAACTGCCTGTCAGATCTTGTTGCATCCTCTGCTGAAAACTCGACTTGCAAGCCATGTTTTTTAGCATATTCTACTGCGCTAATTGCCTTCTCAGTGACCTGCTGACGCGTCATCTTTAGCTTATATTGCATATGAATGTCTGAAGTTGCAATGAAAGTATGAATGCATTTCAAGTCACATTTTATGGCACTATCAATGTCGATCTGACTTGCTCGAGCAAGGCCAAAAATTTCAGCCTTCAATCCTTGCTTTACTATGGCCTTGATTGCTTGCATCTCGCCATGCGATACTATTGGAAACCCTGCCTCTATTGCATCAACCCCAAGTTCATCTAGCCGGATCGCGATCTGGATCTTCTGGTTCGGTGTTATCGTCACACCAGGCGTCTGCTCGCCATCTCTGAGAGTAGTATCAAAAATCCTAACACATTCGGGGTTATTCAATGATTTTCTAGATTTGTTCAACTCTCTACTCCACCTCTAGGAAGGGCTGAAACTCCGGTTCTTGACAACTGTGCAATTCCATAATGCTCGACTAGATTCTTAAACGCATCTATCTTATCAGGTGTGCCAGTTATCTCGACTGTTATTGTGTCCTTGCCAATGTCTAAGATGTTGCCCCGAAATATAGTAGCATAGTTCACTATCTCGCTTCTTGTTGTCGGATCAACGGCCTTGATCTTGATAAGCGCAAGCTCACGATATACTGTCTTATCCGTGTCAAGCACTTTTACTTCTATGACGTCTATGAGCTTGCGCAATTGCTTTACCAACTGATCAAGTGTCTTTTCATCGCTGTTAGTGGTTATCGTCATTCTAGAGAGGTCATGTTGCTCGGTTGATCCAACTGTAATGCTTTCAATGTTAAAACTGCGCGCCCTGAAGAGGTTGGTGACCCTGAAGAGGACACCGGGTTTGTTTTCGACAAGGGCAGACACAATGTGCCACGATTCATTCTGGACGGTAGTTGCAAACAATTTTTACATTACGCTCCTACAATCATATCCTTGAGGCCAGTACCGGGCGCTACAAATGGGTAGACGTCTTCCTCAGGATCAATTGGGATGTCTATTACCGTTGCTACATCAGATTTGAGCGCCACTTTGATAGCTTTCTCAAGCTCATGGATCGATTCCGCTCTTATGCCCTGAGCGCCATATGCGTCGGCTATCTTGACATAGTCAGGGCAATTATGCTGATGTACTCCACTGTAGCGTCTGTTGTAAAATGTGCGCTGCCATTGGGCCACCATTCCGAGCATGTAGTTGTTCATGAGGAATACTATTACGGGCAGCTTATCAAGTACCGACACAGCGAGTGAGTTTTCGGTCATGTTAAACGATCCGTCACCAGCAATATCGACTACAGGAACGTTCGGTCTGGCCGCCTTGGCGCCTATTGAAGCTGGAAACCCAAAGCCCATCGTGCCAAGACCAGTCGAGCTGAAGAACGTGCCAGGTGTTATCACATCGAAGTGTAGAGATGCCCACATTTGACACTGTCCTACTTCTGTGGTGACTATGGCGTCTGCTGGCAATAACTCGCGCAATTTCTTGAGCGACTTTCTTGCCGTTATCTCCCTAGGGTAGTCCTTGAGGGTTTCTGCATAGTACTGTATAAGCTCTTTCCTACGCTTCAGCCACGGGTTATCAGGGTCTTTTTTAATCATCTTCTTTGATAACATCTTAATAAGGGTACGAAGCGAGGACTTTACATCACCTACGAGTGCAATGTCTACTGATTTGTTCTTTCCGATCTCGGCCGGGTCAATGTCCATATGAATTATACTCATGC
>JBKPEN010000135.1:0-3063 GCA_046728425.1 Thermoproteota archaeon | reverse complement strand
ATGCTTTTCATCTTTCTTCTTATCAGTTTTGTTAGTTTATGGGATCATATGACTATCAAATTACTTGGAAAACGCAAGAGACTAAATGCTATAATGCTTGGCTTTGCCAATTTGATTACTGCAATAATGATCGAAGACTTTGCATGATTTGTAATAGGTATACACTTCCGTTAGAAAATGACCCATACGGTGGACAGCTTATGCAATTTTCTGATTAGACGTCAATACATCTAGGTGCACTGGACGTTAGCAATTTTGTAATACCTCATTGGTATTTTTATTGCACTTGCCTTAGCGACATTTGCATATTATAGTGCATTCAGAGAACATAATCTCATAATCTAGGGTGGCATTGTTTTTAGCTTTGAAATATTAAGCACCTTTCAGATCATTTCTCAATGGGCCATTCACTTCAGCTCACTTCATGAGTAGGCATCATTCATCCGAACCTATGACCTAATACGACTGTATAAGAAATGGTGGTTAGCCAACATCCCTTGTTCCTCAGTTCTTCTCTTTCTTCATCTCCCTTTTCATCATGAATCTTAGTACCTTAAGATTAATGCCCTCTCCCTTTCCTTTTGAGATCGATTGGGATGCTATTGCAAAAAGGATTCCAAGCCCTGTTGCAGAGGTAACCAACCATATAATATAGTTATTATCAAGATTATTCCATCCGTCACTGGAAAAAAGTCGTAAAATGATGTATAATAGAATACTAAACAATCCCTGACCAGTTCCAAGCATCACCAGAAACTTGCCCCAGTTGACTCTGTTGGCTGCAAACAATCCTGCACCTATCAGGACTGCAAAGCCTCCCAGCTGGCTCAAAAAGGCAAGAAATCCAATAGTTGCTACAGCATAAGCCAAAATTTGTTGAGCAGTATGCAATCTGACTTGCTCTCCAATTAGATCGTACAGAGCCAGATTTGCTTTGTACCCGGATATTAAAAACAAAATACCAGAGATAAATGCAATCCCCGCTGCCAGTCTATTTCTAGTTGTCCCGTAGCGAATCACCTGCAGTCTGTCAACTATACTCCTATTCTCAAATTCTTCTTGGTGCAAGGATTCAAAATTGTTAACAGAAATCTTCATGTTGATAGAGGAGTATTTCGTTTTGGCTTCAATAGCAGTAACTCGAATCCTTATCCCCTTTTTGCTCACCGATTCTGCTAAAGATTTAGGAATAAAATATTTTGTCAAGCTTACGAATCCCTTCCTAACTACCATGTAGTCGGCGACTACTTTCCTCAAGAATCCTATTTTTTTACCATCGATAGAATATACTGACTTGTTCAATAGACATTTCCAATCCGCAAAGGGGTCATCAATTTCTACCATAGAAATATAATACACATAGTACTAGTGAACAGACGTATTATGGATTAGTTAGGCAAATCGCAGAAGAATCATCGTTTAGGACCCTCCCGTCAAGAGCATAATACCAGATCGCACCAAGCATATGTTGACCTAAGTCTCCCACAGGAAGAACAAGTGTAGAGCCTTCATGGTTTGCAATCCATGTATTGTGCGGATCTATGTACGGAGCCTCTTTTGGTAGGTGCAACCTCTTATCAGATAGCTTGCATATTCTCTTTCTATCTTCCGCAAGATGTTTTTCTAATTGCTCTCATTTACCTCGATAATCCTCAGATGGTGGATGGAAATCACATGTAAGGAAGTAATATGTTCTGTTATCATCTGTAAAGAAAGGATCAGAGATATCTCAAAGCCAGCAGAAGAGGAAAGGTTCTTCCAGCAGGTCCAGCACTGAAAGATGGTGGCCCTTTTCAATCCATGTTAGAAGTGAGTTATTAGTTATTAGGATCATGAAATCTCCTTGAATGATGGCGACGCTCTAACAAATTTGGCAATCTTGTGCCTAAGAAAAACCTCATGTTCTTTTCCACAGTCATTACATCGAAGGCGGAGATTGCCAGAGATGCTCCTATATTTTGGTTTTATCACTTCATCCTGCTCAATGCATTCCATCACATTTCCGCAATCACATGAGATCAAGTGTTTTGGCATTAATTACACTTACGCAGAAGAAGAATAAAAGTATGAGAACTATAGGGTTTGCATACTTGTCTTTTTTTCAGAAAAGTAAACAAAATAAACCACATATATATCGCATCTCCAGTTTGACTCGTTACATCGTTCGAGTTTAACAATTTTTTGCAGTTGCCTTTACATAAGTGTCTGATGTTTGGCTGCTGCCAAAACATTTCGAAGGAATAGGCTATTGCTTCCATTAGATGGCGTGTAAGCATTTAGAATTGATGATGGCTGATGAGTATATCTGCTCAACTCATTCATAACAATAGTCGGAATACTGTAAGCCAATTGGTTAAGTGCGATAGTTGTGTAGAATTCTCATGACACAAATAACGTACAACAACTCAAATGCTGAAGAAAGGACAAAACAATTACGCAATGCAAAAGTCGAAGAATCAAGGATTCAAGAGTGGTCAAGAACACAATTTGAAAATCTTCCACAACCGGTTCAGGAAAAGCTAAACGCGTCGGCATAGGGTCGACTACTTTTGCCTTTATAACTTCCACGAAGTCGCCTGACGCAATATATATTATCTGCTTTGTAGGTAAAGTTGCTTTTATTTCATTTGCATCATATGTTACTCTTTTTGGTTAATTACTCCAAACATCTTTTGTACCATCTGGTAGCTCTGCTATTATGACATTGACAAGCACACATTTCGGTAATCTCCGAGCCATCTATTACACTTTTAACGATACCATCGCAGGAATCATATTTATTTTGAATGCAGTTATCAGAATTGGTCATAATATCAAGTGGTCTCAACCAGTTAAGTAGGTTCCCGTTTTTTCGCTTAAGTGATACTAACATTTGCCATCGGTGGACTCGCTTCTTTAACCCAATCTCGGTTGCAGGGAGTACATTTTAAGGAGCTATCTCTTGGTTTCTCTCTCACAGTTTGCTTTCATCGGAAATGCATTTACCTCCAAAACCACTGCTATGAATATCCGCATGGGACAGAAAATAAGATAATCTTCCAGCACTGAAAGGGGCGGAAGAGA
>JBKPEN010000054.1:0-7627 GCA_046728425.1 Thermoproteota archaeon | reverse complement strand
ATCGTAGTGGAAGAGCCTTTGATGGCAAGTTATCAAGATGTGGTGTTATTTCATGACTCAGCATATGTTGAATTGGTAAAAGTGGCATCAAGGCAGGGTGGTGTGCTCCTCGACAGGGGTGACACACCAGCATTCAAGGGTGCTTTTGAAGCCTCGCTCTATGTTGTTGGATCGACACTGGCTGCACTTGACATGGTAATGATGGGTAGAGACCACGATAAGAGAAAAGTGAATCATACTTTCAACCCCATTGGTGGCCTGCATCACGCAAGACGCGACTCTGCAGGTGGTTTTTGCATATTTAACGACATCGGTATTGCAATCCTCGCAGCACGCGAAAAATATAGAATAAAGCGTATAGCATACATTGATATTGACGCACACCATGGAGACGGAGTCTTTTATGAATTTGAAAATGATCCACTTCTATTCTTTGCAGACATTCACGAAGATGGTCGTTACCTCTATCCGGGCACGGGATCTGTAAGTGAAGTGGGCAAAGGTGCAGCGGCAGGCACTAAGCTTAACATACCGCTTGAGCCTGGTGCTGGCAACGACCAATTCATAGAAGCATTTGGCAAAATAGAACACTTTGTAGATAATGTGAGGCCGGAATTGATAATACTGCAATGTGGTGCAGATGGGCTTGCAGGCGATCCAATAACACATTTGCAATTTACTTCAAAAGCACACATGTTTGCTGCAGATTCTATTCATAGGTTGGCCCACAAGCATTGCAATGGCAGGATAATTGCCCTTGGGGGTGGAGGCTATAATAGGAAAAATATCGGCGCTGCTTGGACGGAAGTAGTTAGGTCACTGACTGTTAATGCCGATTTCAGATAACAGCAAACTAAATCTCTTAAACTATTGAAAAAACTACGATTAAATACTAACACGATTACAACATAATAAAAAGAAATTGAAAGATTACCTCCGATTGATGCCCTTCTGACAATTGCCTATGTATTTAATGTAAGTAAAGGATTAGCAGGCATAGTTCGCGTGTTCTCTTTTTTTGTACGTGTATCTATCTCTCGCTATTTTCTTCTTGCTGGAATGGATTCGTCTAAACCTGGCGGTGCGATTTCACCAATCTGACCGTATAGTCTTAGAAATTTATCTCCTTTTTCAGTTGTTCTAAAAATCTGTTCTGAGGAATTAAAGTCAAGTAGACCATTGATAGTGAGAACGTTGAGATACTCCTTTAATTGAGCATATGATAGAAATGCTCTGTACATTATCTTAGTTTTTGTTGCCCCACCACTTGCGGCTTCAAGAATTTGTGATATGATATCGGTTCTGCTTCTGTATCGCACGCTATCTCCTATGAAGTAGCAGACTATTAAAGGATTGGACAAATAACTTCTAAAAAGTACCATAAAAGTCTGTCGGTTGAGGGTACCGGGGGAGGTATGAACGTGAAATTTTGCTGATCCAACAAGATTTATTAGCACTTCGTCCCTTTTTGGAGGCTCATTTCAGTCTTCAACTGCAAGAGAGATATTGCAGATTCGCAGATTCCAGAGCTGGAGTGATTCCTCAGCTGTATTTCAAAGGCTTTCAGTCAAGGTTGATTTGGTGTATTTCACTTTATCAAATCTTTCAAGCTTGCCCGGTCTTATGGCTCCATTGCAAGGTTTCTGATGCATATATGTTTAAGGTAATTGGGCTGATAGTTATGGGAATATTCCTGATGACGTTTGGCACCTACTTTCTTAGCATAGCAAACCTGCCCGTCTTGCAGCTGCCAGATGTCAACTGGACGCTTGTGGGATTTGTCACAATTATTGGAAGCATTGTAACATTTGGTTCGGCATTTGCAGTCAGTAGGCTTGCCTGACGGTATGGATGTTCCTGAAATAATGACACATATAATATTTTAAAATCGTAATAGTGTGATGTACTTTCTGCAACCACAAGAAAGGGATGTAACCTGCGGCTATACTGACGATATAGTAGAGAAAAGTTATGACTGTTATTCCTTACTGCTTGTCATGGTTATAATGTATAATACTGTTATATGCAAGAAGTGTCGCTTGATTAGTTTTTGTGTGAACACCAGATTAATTTTTTGCTTCTGCTTAGAAAAGACGCAAGGAGAAACAGTTCTAGCAAATTCAAACCTCCAGGCTCTGAGATGCAATCCCACGGATTTTGATTATTGGTTAACAGACCAAATTTTTCGTTACATCATCCTTTTAAAATAACCACAACGTTTGGGGGAGATATATATACCATCTAATGCAGCTGACTAAGGTATATACCAGCTTTTATGGACGAGGTTGATAGATTATATCTATTATACTATGCACTTCATCAAGGTTGAGATTATGAGACTAAGCAGTCAGATTACAATGTTCAAATAGATAACTTAAAAGAGCCAATTTGATCAATCAATTTTAAATGAGCGCCAAAAAGGCCTACGACGATGTTTTGAGGTTGATGCATGAGCATCATAAATGGTTTAACACATCGATCCCGCTTATAGCAAGTGAGAATATCCCAAGCCCTGCAGTGAGAGAGGCTCTTATGTCTGACTTTGGCAACCGCTACGCAGAAGGATGGCCGGGGGAGCGTGTCTATGCTGGCTGCATTTTCATCGACCAGGTAGAGCTGATATGCAACGACCTTGCACGCAGGGTTTTTAGAGCAGAATTCGCCGACTGCAGGGCCACATCAGGAGTCGTAGCGAACCTTGCCATCTATTCGGCCTTTTCAAACCCTGGCGAGTGGATGATGGCTGCATCTATACCATCAGGGGGCCATATTTCACATGGGAAGAAAGAGCACTCAGGCACTGCGGGACTGGTACATGGCCTCAATATCGAGCATTATCCCTTTTCAAAGGAAGACATGACAATAGACGTGGACGCAACAAAGAAAAAGATAGAGGAAATGGCACGCAACGGCAAGACGCCCAAGATAGGGATGTTTGGCGGTAGCTTGTTTTTGTTCCCGCACCCAGTCAAAGAACTAGCTGACTTTATGCACGACTATGGTATGTACATCAACTATGATGGAGCACATGTTGCTGGGTTGATTGCAGGAGGCGAGTTCCAAGATCCGCTGAGGGAGGGAGCTGACTCAATAACCATGAGCTCTCATAAGACGCTTTGGGGACCCCAAGGCGGTTGTATAGTGTCATACGCAAGGCATGCAGAGCATATTAAAAAGGCAATATTTCCCGGAAATACCAGCAGTCACCACCTCCACCATGTAGCGGGGAAGGCCATTGCATTGGCTGAATCGCTAGAATTTGGCAAGGCGTATGCCAAACAGGTGATAAGTAATGCCAGGGCATTAGCAGAGGCACTTGCAAGCTATGGCTTTAGACTTCTAGGGGAAAAGAATGGCTACACTGCATCGCACCAGATTGCTGTAGATGTGACTAGGTTTGGCGACGGCGGTACCATCGAAGAAGAGCTTGAGAAGGCAGGCATCATATTGAATCGGCAGCTGCTACCAGGAGACATCAAGGCGGGCAGACACTATATGCACCCTAGTGGCGTGAGGATAGGAGTACCGGAGACTACGCGGCTTGGCATGAAGGAAGGTGAGATGAAAGAGATCGCTAATTTTATCAAGCGTGTTGTGGTGGACAACCAGGATCCAGCAATGATAGCCAAGGATGTGGCTGACTTTAGAAAACAGTTTCAGCACGTGCAATATGCATTTGACAACGAAGTTAAGGCGTATGAATATATCAGCTTGATAGGCAATAGATAGATAGAGGAGGAAAATTCTTTGACTTGATGGAATTCTTTCTTGTTAAAGCGGAAGCGTAAGAGACTATTAATCCTCTCGTAAAGCTATTTTGGGGGGGAAAGGAGCAGTTAGTGAGATATCTGAAAATGGCTGCCATAAATGTAATAGGTTTTGTCTATAGTACAGCAATCGGAAATGTTGGTAATACTAAAGCTTATCAGATGTAACCTAAGAAATACACTCATTTTCAACTAGATCAAATTATGGAGGTATTCAGCAGTTGAGTTGCCATTCTCTGCAGTACAACATTTATAGTGGCTTAGTAAGGTCGCTTGGGCATTTCAGGAGATTTTTTCTAATGAGAACCTAAATTTGGATTTTGTAGATTCTCATACTATTAATTTTGTGTAGCCTGATGCAGGCACATCCAGTATATGTATCTCCAATAGCTGTTGACGAAAAGAAGGTTTTAGTTGGTCAACCATTAGTCCTCCATATCAACAAGTCTACCGTCAGCGATTACTGCTTCAATCTTCTTTGTATTGCTTATGTCTTGTAGTGGATTCGAAGAAAGAATGATCAGATCAGCTTGCTTATTAGGTTGTATCGTACCTACTCTATCATCAATATCTAAAGCTGTAGCACCATTCTTTGTTGCAATCTCTATGACTTCCGATGGTTTTATGCCAGCTTCTGCTAATAGCACTAGCTCGTTATGAAGACTTGCTCCCGGAATTAGGCCAAAGTTCGGTATATCGGAACCTGATAGAATTTGTACTCCATTATCATACATCATTTTTGTTAATTGTAGGACTTTAGCCCAACGTAATTGATTTTGGGGATTAGAAAAACCACCATCATCCTTTAGCATAGCCTCATATATGCTCAAAGTAGGATCTACCGGTATATCATTTTCTACTAATGCATGTATCATTTCCTTAATTTCCGTACTATTGAGATCCACCAAATCAAGCCATAAGAAATGGTCGAAAGGACCTCCGCCATTTTCAAGGAATTGCTCCCGTTTGTCGCCTGATGGTAATAAGGAAGGATTCACTGGCACTCCATGGGTTAAAGCGTCAATTCCCAGGTTAGCAGCATCAGTCCAGCTTGTCATATACAGATGTCCTATGACTCTTATTCCCCGGCTATGAGCCTCATCTATAGCAGCTTTTACCAAATTTGGTGGTAAACCAACATATAGCTTGACAAAATCCACTCCTGCTTCTGCCTGATGACGGACCTCTTCTCGGGCTTCTTCTTCAGTGCTAATTTGCTTTTCTACAAACGGTATTGCTATTTGCGGACCATTAAGCAGTACTCCAGCAGTAAATATTTCAGGGCCTTCGATATTGCCTTCAGATACATTGTGTTTTAAGGCTATTGATTGATCGGTAGGGCCACCAGGGTTTCTTATGGTAGTAACTCCATAATCTAAAAGCATATCAAGTGCATTTTCTGAAAAATTCTGATTGTATGAATTTTTTCTTACTCCAGCAACATGAGCATGCATATCAAAAAGGCCAGGCATCACATATTTCCCTGTGAGATTTAAGATATTTACTCTTGTTGTTTCATTATTGGTAAGTGAATAATAATATTGATCGCGATATTCAGTTTCATTGATTACTGCAACTATTTTATTGCCATTAATAATTATGACTGCATTTGGTTTTGGCGGATCCCCAGTGCCATCTATTAAGGTAGGTCCTGCCAATACTGATATTGTATCATTATTCATTGTATCCAGTGACAAGTATGATAGTGATGATGAGTTATTCTGAGAAATGGAAGGAGAGGCTATATTACTATGTGATTCATAGCGCGAATGTTCTTGTAGAGAGGACGCAATTTTTGAATTGGGATATTGAGACATCGGATTAGAAGGTAACACAGCCAGTGTATAGGAGAAGACCACTACAAAAAACAGTAGCATTACTGTCAATTTGAAGTATCGAGGAAATATTTTCATGTGGCTGGGTATAAGAGAGATGTTAACATTTACTTAATGAGTTCTTCTGTTTCTGGTCGCTCTTGTTTATTTATTTTAATGGTGCTGCCGCCATCATTAATTCTGCAGCCGTAGAGAATAATTTTTTCTTCAGTTCTTGTCTGTTTTTATTGTTGCTATTATTAAGCCCACTTTTGCTTTGTTGTAGTATTTTCGTTTTTGCTTCTACATAGGCTAGAACGGAAAGCTCTTCGACTTCTTTATCATCAATATGCCTATTATCATTGTAGTTATTCAATTCAAATGATATATAATAGAATTTTGGCTTTAGCTTCATTACTTTTGCATATAGTGGAAGAGTGTTTTTTGATATATTGTTCTTGTTGGTACTGCTGATGACACCAACTTCTCCCTCATTAATCTGAGAAATTACAAGCTTCGAATTGCCATATACTTTTATGATATCATTACTATAACCATTTTTGATAAGCCATTCAAGCGCTCTTATCAAGGCAGTATAAGTGGCAACGCCATTGGTGGACGATGGAGAATTTGGCTCGGCAGCTAGACCGCAAGACTCGTGTAATAAATGACCTTCTTTATTCCTAATGATATAAGCATAACACGCTATGCCTCCAGGGTTCCTTGGCAAACATTGTCCTAGAAAGCGTACAGTTATTACTTCTTTCATCTAAAATTTTTTGCAAGACGCGCATTTAATGCATATGTATGTGCCTGTGCCGCTTTTCCTATAACAAGGAAAAAGAAAAGAGAAGTTCCCCATGATGTACCACTTCTTTCAACTTTTGCTTTTGAACCCGTAGCTTTACGAATGACAAGAATCAACGAGCCTTCTTTCGTGTAGCTAAAGGAATTGGATATGAAGAGACATTATGACTTCTGAAGTATAATGAAAGTAGGAAAACAAAAGAAAACAAATAGCTCAAAAAAATAAGGGATGGTTAAATTATTGTTGCAAATCGCTAACCCAAATATGCTCCACAATAAAAGTTGGAATTAGTTCTCTGCGAATGATTATATTCTCAGATTCATTTTTGTAAAATGTAATTGTGACAAATTCTGACACAACTTGAATATTTACAGTTTCGCAAATCTGTGGATCTTTTTTTGCGTCAAACTCTTGAATCTTTATTGCATCAGGCTTATTTACCTCTCTTTGGGAATACCTAACAACTACGTTAGCAACTTCTAAGCCATGGAATTTTATTGTCTTTTTAATGTCTGACATGTGTTGATATCTAATACAAGATGCAGCAATAAAACAATAATAAATTTTGCAATTTCAGAGAATGGACTATATCCCCGCATCGAGTCGATACAATGGAGTATTTTTGAAAAGGCTTAGTAAAAAGTGCGTGTACATATATGTATTATCTGTCAGGCAATTAGGCAATTAAACAATTCTACTACGGTTTTTGCTCTTCTGAGGATGTTGCCTTTTTACTTCTTTGAACAAAGCTTGCTGCTTTATCAGTTAGAGAAGTCCCCAGGTCTATAGCTTTGTCAACATCCTCCTTGTCAGCTGGATCCACTGTCTGCCACAAGTCACTTTGTTTCTTCCCTCCTTCCGTATATTCAATTTGTGTGGCTGTTGATTTAACATGATGAGGTTCCTGGACTTTGTCTGCAGGGGTATTGGTCTTATTCATTATTCCCTTAGACCAAACTGCAACGTCCGGCTCGTCTATTATATCAATTATTCCGGTTCCTGTATTACTAGCTTTTGTTAGATCAGAAGTATTATCTTTGATTGATGTTGTTGTTTCAGTCTTATCTATCGTCTTTTTTTTGCTGCTTGCTAACTCTTGTGAATCACTTCGCTCTTCAGTCTTATCTTTTGTGTGGTGAGGGGGCATTTCTGTATCAACTAATCAATGGTTTACATACATTATAGATACACTATACATACACCCAACACCAAGTCTTCAGCTAACCAAGGGATATGAC
>JBKPEN010000126.1:0-6844 GCA_046728425.1 Thermoproteota archaeon | reverse complement strand
GTACCTAGGTTAGGCTCCTGACTATGACTATCATCGTCAGCCAAAATATTTCTCATCCGCCCATGATCTGGAGCTGTATATAATTTTTTAATTTCTGAGCCTGCTTCGATTTACGGTTGAAGCATCTTCTTATATGGTTTTTAAAAGGCGATCTTTAGTAAACAATTGGGCTACGCAACTGCTAAATCAAGCCGATCGTCTAGGTTTGGATGTTCACAAATGTAAGTAGGCTTTTGTTTTCGCCCCATAACATGGTGTTAACATTCTATCTCAACCATATCTACTACCTTATATTATACAATCCTATTATCATTACTAGCATATATGGTGGAAACAAAAGATACTGATCAAGAGAATGAAAATAACTATACCAAAATAAAGTCCGCAAGACCTGATGAGCAATACTTGGAGCTTACAAGTGGAAAAGAACCAAAGGATTTGACACCAAGGCAACAGACCTGCGATGTTTGTGGGTTGACCGCCCGCAACAAAGAGGAATTACAAGATCATATTAGTAATGCACATGCGGGTATGGCTGACGCAAAATAGACTGTATATTAGTTTGCTCTCTCTGTGAGCTTATGTTCAAGAAACTGGAGCCTAGAAGAAAAGAGTTAACTGTGCGAGAGCGCTAGTAAAATAGAAATACCTGACATGGAATAAAGCCAGGATTGACTGAGCGTATTGATAATTGCCGCTGCTCTGGTGGTAGCTGCTGTTGCTATTGCTTGTGGCAACGTATTTATTGTCAAGTTTGATAGCAAAGTGGGTGCTAATAAAGGGACATGACAGTCCCGAATCAGTTAAGGTAAGGGACTTTATTTACAAATATTTTCAGCTTGCACAAAGC
This sequence comes from Thermoproteota archaeon, assembly GCA_046728425.1. Classification (GTDB taxonomy): domain Archaea; phylum Thermoproteota; class Nitrososphaeria; order Nitrososphaerales; family Nitrososphaeraceae; genus Nitrososphaera. The sequence goes on along the minus strand of JBKPEN010000126.1, from coordinate 5,994 downwards.
AAGGAGATAGAAAAGATAGAGGAGTTTTTCGGTCCGCGCTTTACGAAGTTTGGCGACTCGCCCCCCTACGACAGGCGTGACTTTGGAAGGGCACTCATGCTTGAACAGTTACATTTTGCCAGCCTCTCCGACTATGATTTCAAGATTGAAAACTTGAATATTGAGGTAATGGACAATGTTGCACTTGCTACTTTTTTGCTTGAAGTCACTGGCATGATAATCGACGACTACAGCTTCCGCGGTACATCGGTCAATAACAAGTCTCGAGTAACGATTGTCTTGCAAAAAGACAAAAAGGACCAGTGGAAGATGGTTCACCAGCATTTATCTAAACTTGATGGCTAATCAAAAGGCATTGATTGGTTGACTGTCGTCCTAACAATCTTATGCCTTTCCTTTTGACTTGACTTGTCATTCTGCTTTTCCTCTAAAAAGAGGCCGTATGCTTCTTCCGCGTCAGCATTCTTGTGGACTATTGCCTGCACCGACTTTATCATTGCTACGGGCCAATCTGACTGCCAGATATTTCTTCCCATGTCTACCCCGGCAGCACCATGCGTTATTGCATCATGGGCAAGCTTAAGCGCCTCTAGCTCGGGAAGTTTCTTGCCGCCTGCGATTATAAGTGGAACAGGGCACCCTTCAACGACTTGCTCGAAGTTGTCGCAATAGTATGTCTTCACCACATGTGCGCCAAGTTCTGCAGCAACTCTGCATGCTAATCTAAGGTAACGTGCATCGCGCGCCATCTCCTTGCCGACTGCGGTTACTGCAAGGACAGGTATCCCATATTTTTCGCCCTCATCTACCAGCTTAGCTAAATTGGCAAGTGTCTGGTGCTCATACTTGCTGCCTACAAATATTGATAGAGCAAGGCATGATGCATTAAGCCTGATCGCTTCTTCAATTGAAGTCGTAATCGTTTCTTTTGACAAGTCTTCGCCAATTATGCTGATTGCGCCAGAAACACGCAGCACTATTGGGACGTCCCACTTGGGATCGGCTGATGTCCTCAGGATACCTCTTGTGAGCATAAGCGAGTCAGCGTAGGGTAAAAGTGGGTTTATAGCTCTTCTTGGAACCTCGAGACGCTCAGTCGGCCCAAGAAAGTAACCATGGTCAACTGCAAGCATGAGGCAACGGCCGTCTTCGGGATGAATTATCTTAGCTAGTCTGTTTTGCATTCCCCAGTCCATAGTTGATAAGCTCACACAGGCGATTTTTATTATATATAGTTTCATTAATCGGTGGTTATGATTACCTTCATAGCATTTTTGGCCTCATAAGCGCATTTTACTGCCTCTGCAGCCTTGCTAATGTTAAACCTATGAGTAATAAGAGATCCTACGTTTAGACGAGCTTCTGCTATCAGCTTCATCGCTTGGTTTGTTTCAATTTCAGATGCAGCATAGCTTGGGATGAGTGAGTGTTCGCTGGAGTAGAGCTTACTCATATCATAGGACATCTGCGACCCTTTAGGTGGGACGCCAAAGAGTACTATGTTACCGCCTCTCCTAGTCAGGTCAAATGACTGAAGTACCGCCTGTATATTCCCTGTCGCAATGATACAAATATCGGCACCTCTTCCACCTGTTTCTAACCTGATATTATTTGCAAAATCGTGATCAGTAATAGGGTTGAACACGTACACGCCATAGTTCTTGGCAAAGTTCAAGCGAAAATCATTGATATCAATGACAAATATCTTGCCTGCGCCAAACGCCAGAGCCAAGAGCACGTGCATCAATCCGGTTGGACCAGCGCCAACTATCACGACATCGTCTCCCTTTTGGAAGCTGCACTTCTTCCATGCCTTAATGCAGCATGCAAGCGGCTCAACAAGTGACGCTTCATCAAATGATACATTGTCTGGCAGTTTTATCAAGCCCCCCCTTGAGACGTTCCACTCTGGTACCAAGAAATCCTCTGCTAGACCGCATGGACTTATGTTACTAGTCTGATATGTAGGGCACATAGTGTAATCCCCATGAAGGCAGTAATGACAAGAATAACACGCGACGTGGTGATGGATAAAGACACGGTCACCACGTGCAAAGCCGTTGACAGATTTACCAATTCCTACGACCTCGCCGGCAGGCTCATGACCAAGCCTGCCTGAGATCATGCTATATTCACCATAGATCTTTTCCAAGTCCGACCCGCACAGCCCGCAGGCGCGCATTTTGACGATGACATCTCCTGCGCTAGTTAGGTCTGGTACCTTGACATCATCTATAGAAACTGTGTTGTATCCTTTTATAAAGACTGCCTTCATCTTTCTTATCCTTGATTCCTGTCAAATATAAAGAATGGATTCCATTAAGAACCTTTAAATAATAAAAAACAAACTTCAATTACAGCTCTAAATGCTGCTCCCTTCAGAGATTGAAGCAAAATCGCTCATTCCAGCCGTCAGAGCTATTCTTGCAAAGAAGCTTATCAGGGAATATTCTCTCAAAGAAGAAGATATTGCCAAGGATCTTGGCATTACACAGGCTGCAGTCAGCAACTATGTTAGGGGAACAAGAGGAGATACAGAGCTCATTTCAAAGCTTGAATCAGTTAGAGAAGTCATGCGTATGATAGACGATATTGCCAAGGATCTCTCCACAAACAAAGCTTACACTCCAAGCACACTTGCCAAGTTCGTAGGTCTGTGCAACTATATGCGATATACACTCATTATATGCGACGTTCACCATAGCATTGAGTCAAATATTGATGAGCAGATCTGCGAACAGTGCAGAGGTACTTTGGTTCGTGAATACTAGCCTTTAATTTTTCCACTGATGATCATTGAAGAATTTAATAATTAGTGCAGGAGTGCTAATATTGGATATATGACGGGAGACGGAGGAAAACAGCGGATTAACGGCGAAACCATCGCGGGTATTGCGCTAGTGTTTTTGGCCCTCTTGTTCATCTGGGCAGCGATCGTGAACGCTGTATGGGCTAGGATAGTTTTTGCTGCCTACCTCCTCTTGGCAATTGGCGCGGGCTTCATTGTACTGGGTATGATAACCGTCCGCAGGGCAAACCGTATGCATTCAGAAGAAGGACATACCCATAGCTACTAATTTTCACATGTAATGTTTAAAACACAGATCAGTTTCATGCAATATGATGCCTGATGCCCCTGACGACGTCCTGGCAACATTTGCCAATACTGAGAAGACTTTCTTCGAGCTTGCAAGTGAGCAGAGACTAGCAATAGTATTCCGACTCAATAATAAAAGCGCCAAGATATCGCAACTTGCCAAGGATCTCGACATCACCATGCAGGAGGTCCATCGCAATGTCAGTCGCCTACAGGACGCTGGTCTAATTGAGAAAGACCCCGAGGGCATATTTTCGCTAACCACTTTTGGTAATACTATAATCAAGCAGATTCCAACGTTCAACTATCTCTCAAAATATAAGGAGTATTTTTCCGAGCATGTGTTGGGTGAACTTCCGATTAAATTTATCATGAGATTGGGGGCGCTTGACAAATGCGAGTTTATCAAGGGCATTGTAGCAATACTTGAGCGTTGGAAGGACATTTATCGTGAGGCTGACCAATACATCTATGAAATTGTGCCGCAGGTGCCAATAGATCTGATCGAACCAGCGGTAACTAGAGTAAAGGAAAGGGCCGTAAAATATAGCTACGTCTTTCCAAAGAATGTTATAATTCCAAGAGGCAGAAAGGAACTTTTGAAAAAGCTTGGCCACAATGAACTCTTGAGCAAAGGAGCGATAGAAAGAAGAATGGTGGAAAGCGTGCAAGTTGCAGTGATACTGAATGAAAAACAGGCCTCAGTCCTTTTTCCAACACAAAAGGGGGAAACTGATATGAACATGATGTTCTTTAGCCGTGATTACACCTTTCACGAGTGGTGCCTTGACTACTTTCGCTACCGCTGGTACGGCTCTGATATCTTTGACGAAAGCAGGCTAAAAGAAATCTAATTTTGATTCGGCTACTTCAACCAGTCTATTGAAATATCTTGGTATGTGCCACTTGGCAGTATGCGTCTTATTGAAATTGGGAGCGCTTTCTGCTCTATTTCCTCAACTGCAACTGCAATCGAGCTAGCGGCATGTTCAGGCACCTTGACAAGTGGAGGCGCGCCAAGTGACAGCTGAAGTGATCTTGCCCCTGTTATCCTTGCTCTCTCAAACCTTGTAAGCCAAGCAGGACCAATCAGTACCTTCTTGTCCTGAGAATCAATCTCTTTTAGCTCATATTCAAATTCCGAATAAATAACTACCTCGTCCGCCCTGCGGGATGATTTCTTGGTGGTGGTGCCGCCGCCTTGCTCTTCTTCCCGCTTTTCATCTATGCCAATTTTCTTGATTGAAGTACTACTAGTCTTCTTCTTAGTCGTTTTGGCAGTAGCAGATTTTTTGGGTGCAGCATGTCTTTTGGAAGAATGTTTGACTACCAAGAACAATCCAAAGGATAATAGATATCTAATTAAATGTTTTGCCGTAACTCTCCAAAACTCACAGTTGAGTTAAATTACCTAATATGATAGCCATCTTATATTTATATTTTCACTATATGTTTTTGATGTTGCCAGAATTCTCTCACTATATCCCGCATTTGGTTCAGGCATAGTCCTTTCTCGTTGACTCCTCTGCATCTGTCCTATGCCTTGTATTAATTTGGCTCTTCTGTCCTGACCCTACAGTTGATAGCATTCTTCTATTTTTAATAGCATACGAAAGATTTTCATTACATTCTACGCTTATTATTGAAGCAATGGTGCAGCCTGGAAGCGCCGGTTCGGTATCGAGATTAAAAATTGCAATCGAAATACAAGACAAAGGCTCTGCATGGGCTGAGCTTGTACGTCATCTTGCCCCTCTAACTATTGGAACCATACTAAAAAGCCTTCCACTGCAAGATAGAGTGCACAGGTATGCAGACAAATTCATATACATTGAAACTAGGCTTGTGATTGGACCTGAAAAACATAGAACACAATTTCGCCGCGGTGATATCGCTTACCTTACTTCAAATAGCTCCATTTGTGTCTTCGTACAGGATGCTAAAGTTCAGCCGATGAATTCGCTGGGTACAGTTACGTCTAACCTTGAGATTATTGAGTCAAGTCGCCCCGGCGACGTGATGATAATTAAAGAAGCTACTGTTTGATCAAATGGTAGACTCTATGGCCGCTGTACCCCCCTTCCGCCCTGATGGTACCCTTTGCTTCCAGTGACTTAATGAAAGCGTTGGCGACTGAAATCTTCACACCTATGGTCCTTGCCACACCTTGAGTTGTTATTGCCCTCATGCCTTGGATTGTCCTCATGCCTTGGGGTTCTTCAATTGTCACAGCAAGCTTTTGCTTCTGCTGAGGCTTGGATCCTGCTTTCTTGTCTGCAGTCGATTTGATCTCGGTTTGTCCCGGTCCTGCTTGGGCACCCTTATCTGAAGAATCAGCTGGCTTCTTCTTATTGCCTCCCATTATTTTACTTACCTGCCTAACGCCCCTTTAATAATGTTAGCAAGCCTTGTGTCAAACTACCTCACTTTGCCTGCTTGCTCTTTAGCTGCATCTCTTAATAAGCAAGCGGATGCTGTTCCATAAATTTTTGTAGATCCCCCTTCTGATACCCTCTTGCTTTTGCTTTGCAGAAGCTTTGGTCCTTTTTTGAACTATTTGGCTAATGCTATTTGAAAATCTTTAGTTCTTCTTAGCAAATGTCTTCTACTTTCATTGCCGCTCTATAAGTATATTTTAGTCTAGTAGAACTACGGTCTGATCTCCAGCCAACACCATATATGTCCCTTAACCAGCTTTCTACAGGATCGTTGCAAATCATCTATGTCCCTCATTTTCAGCTGAAGTAGCCTACTTAAAGGACATCATAGATTAATATTCACTCAAAGCTTACAAATTTGAAGCGCTTTGGATTTCAATTCCTTAGTAGAAACATTTGAGCAAATGGAACAAACCTCGAGCAGAATTGCGCTTACTGGATACCTTGTTACGCTTCTCA